>JAZFSN010000001.1:0-4033 GCA_036446195.1 Thermodesulfovibrionia bacterium
CATCCTAATTTTTATATAGGATGTTATGCTTTCAATGGTGGAACTGTAAATACCGGAATTCTCTTTTCAAGATAATTATCTGTAACAAAAGGCGAACCAAAACCATATTTCTCAGCACATTCCATTACCAGGTCAAATACCTCTGGCCTGAATATTAAACGGGGCGGCTTTACGCCATCCTGAACTATACTTCTGATAAGAGTACCGCTAAACTTCTGCCACTCTTTCCTGTGATTACATAATCCCTCACTTGTAACTTCTCCGCAATGGGGACAGTAGAGCCAGTTCATTGAATATGTAGGGGTAATTGCTAAGTCATCCTTAACTGAAGCAAGCAGATGGTGGGCATCATACGCGCCATAGTAAGTACCAACCCCTGCATGGTCTCTTCCAAACATATGATGTGTCAGACCCAGATTGGTTCTGAGCATTGAATGGAAAATGGCTTCCTTTGGACCTGCATACCGCATATCCCAGAAGGTGAGGGATGTTAAGTGGTTATGGTCTCCAAAATAACCGGATTTCCTCAGTTCATCCTGGGTTAAAATAATTGCCTCATCTATGTAGTCGCCAGTCCTCTTGTCTCCGATAATGGCATTTACTAAAATTCCTACAAGCGGCTTTTCAATCGGCAGTTCTCCGTATGCCTGCAGCCATGCGCCTTTCATAAGCCACTCATGCCCGGTGTGAGGGACATTTCTGGTCTGATGAGCAACAATCCTCTGCCATCCTTTTTCTTTAAATTTTTTTCTCATTTCAAGCGGGGTTAAGAAATACGGCTCATATGGCTGGTTGATTGTCGGCCGGGTTACCATTGTAATCTTGCCGCCGACAAAGTTGTCTTTGTATTTATATGTCATTGCACAACCCGGGTGCTTCTTTTCATCGGTGCCAAAAACCGCTTTGCACATTGCCTTCTTATCATAGGTAAATATCTCTTCCACCTCGAATATTGCCATCGGGTTATCATCAAAGGTAAGCAGCACTGAAGCTCCCTTTTTAACCCCGTATCTGGATATCTCTTCATCTGATAAATCGAAAAGAATCGGGATACTCCATACAACCCCGCTGACCAGCTTCATATTCCTGCATACAGAGTCAACGTCGGCCTTGCCCATAAAACCTTCAAGAGGGGTGAAAAAACCAAAAGCAATGTCAATAATTTCTTTAGCTATCTGTCCGCGGACTGGGATAGCAGTAAGACCTTTAATTTTGTTAACAGCTTCTCTGGGTTCTAAAATCCTTTCAACAATCTCTTTGCCTCCGTGCCCTATTTCAGCCATATTAATTCTCCTTTCATTAACCTAATGTCTTTCATTTTGCATTTAATATAGCGCAAACCTGTTTAAAGATATCTTCTATATTCCCAACGCCGCTTACAGATTTAAGTATGCCTTTTTTGCCATAATATTCTATAAGCGGTGCCGTTGCCTTTTCATATACATCGAGCCGGTTATTGATGGTATCTTCCTTATCATCATCTCTCTGGTAGAGTTCTCCTCCGCACTTATCGCAAACTCCTTCCTGTTTCGGAGAAGAAAAATGTACATTGTACATCTGCTGGCAGCCTTTACATGTTCTCCTGCCGGTTAACCGCTTCATAAGGTTGTCTTTTCCAACATCAACATTAAGTGCAATATCAAGAGGGGCATCCATGCCTGCAAGGACATTATCAAGCGTTTCAGCCTGGGCGGTATTCCTGGGAAAGCCGTCAAGTATATATCCTTTTTTACAGTCATCCCGTGAAATGCGTTCCTTAACAAGACCTATAACAACTAAATCCGGAACAAGCGCACCTTTATCCATATAAGACTTTGCTTCTTTGCCAAGGCAGGTTCCGTCTGCTACAGCCTTCCGAAGGATATCGCCGGTAGAAATCTGCGGGATGCCATATTCTTCTATGAGCTTTTTAGCCTGAGTACCCTTTCCGGCTCCCGGCGCACCAAGTAACACTAATCTCATTATTGTTCATACCTCCGTCTAATTATTTATTCACCACTGCTCAGCTGATAGCACAAAAAGTTTGAAAGTCATCCTAAAGCGCATAACTATCTTTACAATAAAGCAACCTACCCCTGTATTTTATCTCCCCTCTAACCGGGATGACACGCTCGGAGTAAAAAACTAATTAAGCAAGAAAAAGCAGTCTATCACACAGTAATCCATGCAGATTTTTATGTGATACTACACGTAAAATAACACTTGCCAGTTTTTAAATCGAAATGATGAAAATATATGATATGAAAAATAAGCAGTTGAGTCAATATAAAAATTTAAATTAATATATAACATTTATTTATAAATCCCTGTATTTAGATATTTTGGATACAACTGAATTACGGTTGTAAAAACAGCTAACATAGAAGTGTAAAGGGGGCTGAAGAAGGCTTTTAAATCTTTAACCGGGGCATCCGTCTATTATAAAGTTTCCCCTGTTCTCTTACGTCAGTCTATGTTTGTTCCTGACATCTTTCGTGGATTGTTAATATTCTTCTGCTTTACCTCTTCCCGTAAGGGATTTTTATTAAGATACTGTAAAACATAATAAGCCATGTATTCTCTGCAACAGTTCTTGCGCTCGGGGACATTACATATACCTAATTTCTTAAGCTCATTTAATATCTCTTTGTATGTGAGAGCTACCATTCTGTCCTCCTGCATTAATGGACGCAAGTTCCCTGCCAATCTAATAACTCTCTGCTTTTAAAAGAAAAATAAACAATAATCAGGTTGCTGCAGGTTACATTTTTACGGCTTTGTGACAAATCCTGTCATTATATGACTGAAACCAATCCAATACAAAATTTCATATGCATAACTTTTGCTTACTCTGCTAAATAACCCGAGTGATTTAGTGAAAGTTAAAAGTATTTGTTACGTAAAAATCATTTGTGGACATTAAGAAGCTAATCATTGCTTTGTCGCGAAAGAACATATTATGAATACACAAGCTTTTTTATATTTTTTAAGGCCGTGTTTAGCCGTCATTCCCGAGAAACTTGTCCTCGACCCCGATCGGGGATCGGGAATCCAGTGGGGACATGAAAAAATTTTATGTTTATATTCTCTGCAGCAAACGTAATGGCATTTTATACATTGGCATAACATCAAATCTTATCAAGCGAGTTTATGAACACAAAAACAATCTTGCTGATGGATTTACACAGAAATACAATGTTCACAATCTCGTGTGGTATGAGATACATGAGTCTGCTGAATCTGCTATTAGTAGAGAAAAACGGATAAAAAAATGGACAAGATACTGGAAATTACAGCTTATTGAAGAGCATAATCCATTGTGGAAGGATCTTTATGAAAGTATTTGCGAATGAATACTGGATTCCTGTTTTCACAGGAATGACAAATAAGCAGCATTGACATTACGTAATATCACGTCCATTAATATTTTCCCACATGTCCATATATGATTTTTACGTAACAGAAAGAACCAAAATATTTTTGACTTTTGATTAAAAACAAATGTATCTTTAAAATATGGCATTAAGCAGAAGGCATAAGCATGTGAATATCCTGCTGGCAGTGCTAACCATGGGTTTTGTTGTCTTTGCCGTATCTAATTGCAATAAAGAAAAAACGTCACGGGAAAGTCCTAAGGAATCATTTGTTGTTGGACCCATCATTGATACAGATACAGGGGAAAAAGCGCCCCTGAATCTGAAACAGATGGAAAAATCTGCCGAAACCCCGGAATCTCTTGCGATTCTTGGAGACAGGTATTTTGAGAGCAACAGGTTTCAGGATGCTATAGATATATATGAGAGGGTCTTAAAGCTGAATCCGGATGACGTTGATACGTATAACGACCTCGGGCTGGCGCTGCATTATATTGGAAAGTCGGACAGGGCTATTGATACATTGACAAGAGGTACTGAGGTCAATCCTTCCTTCCAGAGGATGTGGCTGAGTCTTGGTTTTGTTCTTACGGCAACAGGAAAGAATGATGAAGCAAAAGAGGCCTTAAAAAAAGCATTTGAACTGGATCCTAATTCAGAGCCCGGGCTTGAGGCAAAGA
>JAZFSN010000002.1:0-7593 GCA_036446195.1 Thermodesulfovibrionia bacterium
CGTCCGAGATAGACATAAGCGCCATGAATTGTGCCTGCATGTCAGTTGGAAATCCCGGATAAGACATGGTCTTTATATCAACAGGTAAAGGCCTCTCAGGCCCCTTTGCTGTCAGGTCATGTTTATTATGAGTAATTTCAACTCCTGCCTGCTGAAGCTTAACTGCAATCGGCTCTATATGTTCAGGATTACACCCCTTAATCTTTATCTCGCCCTGCGTTATCCCGGCAGCAACTAAAAATGTTCCGGTCTCAATCCTGTCGGGTATTATGCTGTAGTTGAGCGGTCCAAGGTTATTTACCCCTTTTATCTTAATAACATTTGTTCCTGCCCCCTGAATATCAGCGCCCATTGATATCAGCGCCTGCGCAAGGTCAACAATTTCAGGCTCACACGCTGCATTTTCCAGTACTGTTAAGCCTTCTGCAAGTGTCGCAGCCATCATGAGGTTTTCAGTACCTGTAACCGTAGGTATATCAAAATAAACAAACGCGCCCTTAAGCCTCTTTGCCTTAGCCTTTATATAACCTTCGGACAGAACTATTTCTGCCCCCATGCTTTTAAGACCAGCTAAATGCAGGTTTATGGGCCTTGCTCCAATAGCACAACCGCCAGGGAGTGAAACCTTTGCCTCGCCCATTCTTGCAAGCAGGGGGCCGAGCACCAGCACAGAGGCGCGCATTGTCTTTACCATGTCGTACGGAGCCTCTACCAAGTTTATACTGTCAGTTCTGAGAAAGATCCTGCTGTCCTCAGCCTGAAAAATTATTCCGAATCTGGCAAGCAGATTCCCCATTGTTGTTATATCTTTTAAACGGGGGGTATTGGATATGATATTGTCTCCGCTGCTAAGGATAGAGGCTGCCATGATAGGAAGGGCAGCGTTTTTTGCACCGCTTACACATACCTCGCCCTTTAATCTTACACCGCCCTCAATAACTATCTTTTCCAACGCGCCAGTATTATCCTTTCAATTCCTGCATAGTCTTTTATGATTTCTATGTGTTTATATTCTGAGGATTCCATTATATCAGTAACCGCGCAGGACTGCCCGGCACCGGTTTCAACCATAAGCAGTCCCTCATTTTTAAGAAAATGTCTTGCTGACGGTATCAACTCTCTGTAAAAATCCAGCCCGTCTGACCCGCCGTCAAGGGAAGAAACCGGCTCCCAGTCCTTAATCTCAGGCTGAAGAAATTGTATATCATCAGTTTTTACATACGGAGGGTTTGAAATAATCAGGTCGAAAGTCAACAGTTGACAGTTAACAGCCTTCGACCCGAACTCAGGCCGAGGGTTTGACAGTTTTTCAAGAGGTTCAAATAATGAACCTGTCAGAAATGTCACGTTTTTAATACCATTAATCTCTGCATTTTTTTTTGCATATCCAATTGCAGCGTCTGATTTATCGCTTCCATAGACCTGCGCCTCAGGGAATTCTTTTGCAAGGGCAAGCGCAAGACAACCACAGCCTGTACATATATCGAGAATTATCAGTGACGAGTGACGAGACTTCGGCGAGTTCAGTCGAGTCGTGACGAGTGACGGGTTGTTGTTTTTACTGTTAACTGATAACTGTTCACTGGTTACTGTTTTTATGGCTTGTTCCGCCATAAGCTCTGTCTCAGGTCTTGGGATTAAAACTGCTGACCCTACAAGAAGTTTCTGCCCAAAAAAATCCACATAACCAGTTATGTACTGAAAAGGCTCCCGGCGACATCTTCTTTCAAGCACTCTTTCCACGGTCTTTATATGTCTTTCACTGAGTTCCGGATTATCCCTGTATATCTCAATAGCGCTGAAATCAAGACTATGCCTCAATAACATCTCAGCCTCTTTCTCAGCATGCTCAATGCCGCTGATTTTCAGTGTTTTGGTAACTTCTCTTAATTTTTCAATCGCTTTCATGATAAAAAACCAGTTTAAAAGTCCACAGGGGTCAGGGCTCAGGGCTCAGTAAAAATCTAACAACTAATTCCTGCTGCTCCCTGGCAACTGATACCTGACTACTGTTTTTAAATTTCTTTTAACCTCTCAGCCTGGTAATGGGTAATAAGACTGTCAATAATTTCATCAAGGTTGCCGCCAAGCACTGCGTCCAGTTTGTACAGGCTAAGCCCTATCCTGTGATCGGTAATCCTGTTTTGAGAAAAATTATATGTCCTTATTCTTTCACTCCTGTCGCCTGACCCCACCTGTGTCTTTCTCTCCGAAGCCCGTTCCTTTTCCTGCTTTTCAATTTCAAGATCATATACCCTCGAACGCATAACCTTCATTGCCTTTTCCCTGTTTTTTATCTGAGAGCGTCCATCCTGGCACTGAACAATGATTCCGGTTGGTATATGGACAACTCTCACTGCTGAATATGTTGTATTTACACCCTGTCCGCCAGGGCCTGATGCACAGAACGTGTCTATCCGAAGGTCTTTTTCACTAATCTTTACATCCACCTCTTCTGCCTCAGGCATAACTGCCACTGTTGCCGCTGATGTATGAACCCTGCCTGATGTTTCTGTTAACGGAACCCTCTGAACCCTGTGAACACCGCTTTCGTACTTAAGCCGACTGTATGCGCCCTTTCCCTGTACAGATGCAATTACCTCCTTTATACCGCCGATTCCGGTAGAACTAATATCAATTATCTCTATATTCCAGCGTTTGCTTTCTGCATATTTACTGTACATCTTGAAAAGATCAGATGCAAAAAGCGCAGCCTCCTCACCGCCTGTGCCAGCCCTTATTTCAAGGATAATGTTCTTCCTGTCACGCGGGTCAGTTGGAATAAGCATTAACTTCAGTTCATTTTCAAACTTAGGTTTTTTCTCCTTTAATTCAGCAAGTTCTGCACTGGCAAGCTCCTTTAAGTCTTCCTCTCCTTCTTTGTTTAAAATATCTTCAGCCTCTTTTATATCTGCCAGTATTTTTTTATACTCTTTAAATTTCCCTACAATCTCCGAGAGCTCTGCATGTTCCCTGGAATACTTCTGACTCAGTGAAAAATCTGAAAATACATCAGGGTCAGACAGAATCTTTGTAAGCTCGTTATATTTATCTTCAAGCTCTTCAAGCTTTTTTAACAACATTATTTTCCCCTTTTCTGATAGTTTGAGTCTTCATCTTCAAAGTTTCCCTCAATGCTTCCATGGCGACTGCCAGGAATTACTGAAAGATTTTAATACCAATTATTAATCTCCCTTCATTACAAAAAACAGAAAAAATCCACATAAAAAAGGAAACCCGGTTACATAAATTTAAACGAGTTTCCTTTGAATGGTTCGTACAGCTACTTTTTCTTTGCGTATTTCTTTCTAAACTTCTCGACTCTCCCTTCAGCATCAACCAGCTTCTGTTTACCGGTAAAGAAAGGGTGGCACTTAGAACAGATATCTACGTGGATTGAGGATAATATTGACCTGGTAGTAAAGCTCTCTCCACAGACGCATACTACCTTGGCTTCCTTGTATTCCGGGTGAATTCCCTTTTTCACAGCTGACCTCCATTTTTACAACTTAAATTAATTTGTTATTATATCAGAAATACAGGGAGGTTTTCAATACAATTCACCCTGCGGTTTCCGCAAGTATGGTATAGTTTGAAAGAAACTAAAGAAAACACTAAAATTGAAACACAATGGGCCAAAAGACCAAAAAATTTGCTCCTGCTATTGATAAAAGACTTTTAATTGCGCTTTCAGGCATTACATGGAGCACTGTAGGCATCTTCCTGTGTAAGCGCTCCATCTTATGGTTATCACAGACAGCCGGCATCGGAGATATAATGCTTGGTGCAGCAGGTATAATTTTATCCCTTCTCATACATCATCTGGGTTTTCTGAAAATAGTCAATCGTAATATCGAACGCATACTACTCATGGAAAGAAAGGTGTGCATATTCGCCTTTCAGGCATGGAAGAGTTATTTAATCGTTGCAATTATGATAGCGATGGGAATTATTCTAAGGCGCTCACAAATACCGACCAACTATATTTCTGTTATATATATAGGGTTTGGCGGAGCCATGATTCTTTCAAGCATCCGTTATTACAGGATTTTTTTCAAACTCATTTTTAATCCTTCCAAATTTTAATTCTTCATTTTGCATTTTTCAATTTGCAATGTTTGTTTTTCTGGCGCCTATCCCTTTCAAGTGCCACCATAAGCAGTGAAATTGCTGCAGGTGTAACTCCCGGTATCCTGCCTGCCTGCCCGAGACTCAAGGGTTTTACTTCCTCGAGCTTTTCGACTATCTCTTTTGAAAGCCCGCATATGCCTCTGTATACAAAATCCACAGGTATTTTCTTCTCTTCAATCTTTTTAAATTTCTCTGCCAGGTTTTCCTGGCGCTGAATATAGCCTCCGTATTTTGTCTGTATCTCAACCTGATTTGTAACTTTCCAGGGAAGTGCTTTCTCAGGTGGCGAGATCTCTGCAATGCATGTGTAATGCACTTCAGGCCTTTTAAGAAGCTGATAAAGGGGTGTACTCTCCTTTATTTCTGAACCTCCAAGCCTTCTTAACACAGGATTTATAATCCTGGGTTTAACCCTTGTGGATTTAATCCTTCTGAATTCCGCTTCTATTGCGGTTTTTTTATGCTTAAATTCAGTATAATCCCTGCCGTTGATAAACCCGAGATTATATCCCTTTTCCATAAGACGCAGGTCTGCATTATCCTGCCTGAGAAGGAGCCTGTATTCAGCCCTTGACGTAAACATCCTGTAAGGCTCTTTTGTCCCTTTTGTTACCAGGTCATCAATCAAAACACCTATATACGCCTCATGTCTGCCAAGTATAAATGGCTCTTTACCCTTGATTTTCAGCCCCGCATTTACCCCTGCAATAAACCCCTGCGCTGCAGCCTCCTCATAACCTGATGTTCCGTTAATCTGGCCTGAAAGGAAAAGCCCGCCTATTAGCTTGGTTTCAAGAGTCGGCTTTAGCTGGGTAGGATAAACAAAGTCGTATTCAATGGCATAACCTGGTTTTTTTATCTCAGCATTTTCAAGTCCTGCTATGCTTCTTACCATTTTTTCCTGAACCTCAGGAGGAAGGCTTGTGGATATGCCATTAGCATAATATTCATCCGTGTCTATCCCTTCTGGCTCAAGAAATACCTGATGCCTCGGCTTATCATTAAACTTTACAACCTTGTCTTCTATTGAAGGACAGTACCTCGGGCCAATGCCCTTGATTTTGCCGCTATAAAGCGGAGAATATTTAAGGTTTTTAATTATTATTTTATGTGTCTCTTCATTTGTATAGGTTATATAACAGGGGAGTTGAGGATTTCTTATCTCTTTTGTGAACAAAGACATGGCAGGCGGCGGGACATCGCCTTTCTGAATGCCTGTCACTGAAAAATCAATGCCTTTCCCGTTCAGCCTCGGGGGTGTGCCTGTCTTCAGCCTTCCAATTTTAAAACCCAGTGTTCTCAAGTTTTTTGAGAGTCCTGTTGACGGCGGCTCTCCTACCCTGCCCGCAGGGAAGTTCTTTAATCCTATATGAATCAATCCATTTAAAAATGTACCGGTTGCTATTATTACAGCCTTTGCCTTATAGATATTTTTTTTTGTCTTAACGCCGGAGACATGGTTTTTATCAACAGTGATTTCATCAACTTCTTCCAGTATTATGCTTAAACCATCCTGTTCCTCAAGGGCATTCTTCATATACCGTCTGTAAAGGGCACGGTCTGCCTGAACCCGCGTCGCCCAGACAGCAGGCCCTTTGCTCTTATTCAATATTTTAAACTGGATTCCGGCTTTATCTGTAATCTTTGCCATCTCGCCGCCAAGCGCATCTATCTCCTTTACAAGATGGCTTTTAGCAAGCCCTCCAATAGCCGGGTTGCACGACATCTGGCCTATGTTGTCAGGATTTTTGGTAAATATTGCTACGCTCATGCCTGACCTTGCTGAAGCCAGTGCAGCTTCGCATCCTGCATGTCCAGCACCGATAACAATAATATCGTAATCAAAACTTCCCTTCATATTACTTAATATACAATAAGTTGACCCCGTTAGAAAACTTCAGTAGGGCTTTTAAAAAATTACTTGAATTCTTATGTAACATGTGTTACATTATTAACATAAGTTACATTACCTAAAGCAAACCCTGTCTGAAAGGGGGCAAAAAGAATGGAAAAGATAACACAAAAAGAAAATAGAGAATGTAAGTCTGCAAAAGAGACTGTGAAAAACATTGCAGGAAAGCTTGAGAATATTTTTATCGACATCACCTTTGCGGAGGAAGGAGAACTCGAAACCACAAAAGATCGCAGAAAAAAGGGAGCTTCAAAAAGGAGGTGATTGAAAAAATACCGTGAAACACATATTAATGAAGACTGTTAAAAAAGACCCAAAATGGCTCCTATTCTTTTACAGCGTTCCCTCAAAACCTGTAAACAACAGGATAAAGATATGGAGGAGACTTACAAAGTTAGGGGCAGTTCAATTGAAAGGGGCACTTTACATTCTCCCTTACAGTGAAGAATATCATGAGCTTTGTCAGTGGCTCACAACAGAAGTGTCAGCAATGGGCGGGGAAGGGGATTTCATAATAACGGACAAACTTGAGATGCTCAAAAACAGTGAAATCATTTCTCTCTTCAATAAACAGAGAGATGACAACTATAGAAACATAGAAAAAGGACTTAATGAACTTGAGATAAAAGTAAACAGTATAAAAAAAGGCAGCAAGGAAAAAAATATTAGGAAACTAAATGACCAATTGAACGGTCATATAAAAAATTTTGAAGATATTAAAAAGATAGACTTTTTCTCTTCAAAGAAGAGACACGAGATAGCAGGTAAAATGCATTCGCTCAAAACAGAACTCAAAAAAATAACCTTGACTGATATAAAAAAAGGGGCAATTGAGCAGAAAATCTTAATTCCCCACAAACGTAATGAGGATTATCAGGGAAAGACATGGGTTACAAGAAAGAAGCCTTTTGTTGACAGGATGGCATCTGCATGGCTGATTAAAAAATTTATAGATAAAAAGGCTGTTTTTGAGTTTGTAGATAAGGAGAAAATAAAGGATACACGTGGGAAGCGGATTTTATTTGACATACCAGGCGGCACTTTTACGCATATCAGCGATAAATGCACTTTTGAAGTTCTGAAGGAAGCCTTCAAACTGAAAAGTAGGGCTCTTAATGAGATAGCAAAAATAATCCATCAACTTGATATCAAGGATGATAAATATAATATCCCTGCAGCAGACGGGATAGAGGCGCTTCTGTTTGGCATAAGGAAGACAGAAGCAAATGATAGCCGTGCCCTTGAAAATGGGATGGCTTTATTTGAGATACTTTACGCATCAAAAATTTAAGGGAGGAGGAGAAAATGCCACCTATCGATATGCATGTGAAAACGAGTATCGAAAGAACAGGGAAAGAATACGGAGAGGTTCATGAATGGCTTGATGGAGACCCTAAAAAGAAGGCTGAGAGGCACGATATTACAAAGATTTATGAGTATGGGAAGATGATTGAAGAAAAATACGGAAAGGAGGCACTCCAGGAATACATTCAACATATCCATGATGATGTAAAAGCCAAGTTTAACCACATACAACATGACCTCGAAAA
>JAZFSN010000003.1:0-14028 GCA_036446195.1 Thermodesulfovibrionia bacterium
AATATAAGGACAAATCTTTTAATGAGAAAGAAGACTTACTCATGAACACCCGTCTTACATTGAGAAAGATGGGTGAGAGTTCAGGCGAAATTTATGCTTTTTCATTTTACCCTGATGTTATAACCATCAAAGAAGTCGGCGACCCTATGCAGTTGGCTGAATTCTTCGGGCTTGACAAAGACCCTATTAAGGCAAAGATTATTTTTGCACAGGGCAGGCAGAACACAAATTATCAGATATACCTGTATGCATGCCATCCGTTTTTCATTCAGGGGTACTGCTCCATGACCAACGGAGAGAATACTGCCTTTGTACCGATAAGGGAATTTCTGACGAGCAGGGGTAATCCGGGGTATATGGGCTATAACAGTGACAGTGAAGTTTTTACTCATATCCTTCATTACATAAGCAGAGAGCTTGGCTATCCGCTCCAATATTATAAGGATATTATTACCCCGCTTAAGGATTCCGAGACAGAAGAGCGCGAAGACAGGGATGCGATAAGACTCCTCAAGAAATCACTTCGGCCTTTGTGCATTGACGGCCCAAACTGTGTAATAGGGTTTACTCCTGACGGCACTACATTTATGGTGCAGGATTCCAAGAAATTAAGGCCGGGTATTGTCGGGGGTGTAAAAGGCAAATACGGGCTTATGTCAGAGGAATGCGGGATTGACAGGTCAATCCCTGAAAGGGATAAATCAGAGGACATATTCCCAATGAAATATGATATGGTCATTGTTAAACCCGGAGCACAGGAGGTAAAGGTATGGAACCAGTTGAAAGGTTAGGCCATAATCACGAATTAACATTAAAAGAGTTTCCGTATATAATTCGCTGGAGAGAAGACCGTTGCACGCGCTGTGGTAATTGCACGGCAGTGTGCCCGGTTAAGGCAATAGAGCCTGCTGTTTTTTCTCAAAGGCTCGTTAAATCAGAGGGAACAGTTCCGGTCCCGTCTGCGGTCAGAAGTATTACCCATGTAGTAAGGCAGGTAACAGATATAGACCGCTACTGTACAGGATGCGGCACATGCAGTCTTGTCTGCCCCACAGTTGCAATAGAACCCGAATATAATCCTAAAAATAAATTTCTTTTTTACAAAAACAGGAAGGGAGAGCCTTATAGGCGCGGCGGGCGGAAGAACGAACCCGGCACCTCAACGCTTGACAAACTCAAGTTTACAAGGATATCAATGCTGACTGACCCTGCCCTTGACGCAGGAAGGCATGAATTTCATATACGCACGCTTCTCGGACGGATTCCTTCTGCGCAAGATCTGCCGATTAAAACTGAAGAGGGCAGGTTAGTTGTTGATAAGGATGTTTTTATGCCGTCTGTGAGGGAGATATATCCAATTATAATAGGAAGTATGTCTGTTGGAGCGCTTTCACCCCCTATGTGGGAAGGCCTTGCAATGGGAGTTGCGTATCTTAATGAGGTGGAGGGTATGCCTGTTGTCATGGGGTCCGGCGAGGGAGGCATACCGCCAAGGCTTTTAAAATCAAGGTTCCTGAAATATTTTATTCTCCAGATTGCCTCTGGATATTTTGGCTGGGATGAAATTATCCATGCGCTTCCACACATGAAAGAAGACCCTGCTGCAATAGAAATAAAATATGGTCAGGGCGCAAAGCCCGGTGACGGCGGGCTTCTCATGTCGTATAAGGTACTGAAACTTATAGCTGAGATACGAGGGGTGCCACAGCATGTTGACCTGGCATCTCCGCCGACTCATCAGACAAAGTACTCTATTGAGGAGTCAGTGGCAAAGATGATTCAGTCAATGTCCATGGCGTGGGGCTTCAGGATACCTGTTTATCCCAAGATATCAGGGACAAAGACTGCGCAGGCGGTTCTGAACAACCTTGCCCGCAATCCATATGCTGCAGGATTATACATAGATGGTGAGGAGGGAGGAACCGGAGCTGCCTATAATGTATCACTTGATAAAATGGGGCACCCGATAGCATCTAATTTAAGGGACTGTTACCTTGACCTTGTGAAACAGGGCAAACAGAATGAACTGCCGCTCATTGCAGCCGGCGGTGTGGGCAGGACAGGGAACCTGGCTGCAAATACTGCTGCATTAATAATGCTCGGTGCATCGGCTGTTGCAATAGGGAAATATATCATGCAGTCTTCAGCAGAATGTTTTGGCGATGAATATAACAGGTGTAATCTGTGCAACACTGGCAGGTGCCCGAGAGGGATTACAACCCAGGACCCGAAACTGTACCGAAGGCTTGATGCTGACAAGGTTGCAGAACGTGTTGTTGAGATATTTAAATCAGCGGATATTGAGCTAAGGAAGATTTTCGCCCCTATGGGAAGGTCAACACAGCTTCCAATAGGTATGTCTGACGGGCTGAGTGTTGGAGATGAAGAGATTGCCAGGAGACTTAGGATAAGTTATGCGTGCTGAATAATCAATTATCAATTAACAATGATAAATTATCAATGAGAAATGAGAAATGAGTAGGATTACTATTAAGGGCAACGTGAATGGCAAACGGGTTTCCTCAAGAGTTTTAGAGGAACAGATACAGCAGGCTGTGAAGGATGGTGCGCGTTCTCTTCATATAGAAGCAGATGGACAGCATGGAATAGGCGGTCATATATGGCCCGGAAAAAACAAGGTTTCCATTTCAGTCGAAGGTCCGGTTGGCCAGCGCCTTGGAAGCATGGGGATGTACGGAACCGGGATTATTGTTAATGGTAATGTTTCTGATGACGTGGGATGGCTTAACTGCGGTGCAAACATTACTGTACTTGGCGATGTTACAAACGGGGCTCACAATGCCGGTGCTCAGGGGATACTGTATGTTCAGGGCGGCGGCGGCGCCCGGTGTGAAACAATGACCAAATTCAACCCGAGGTTTAAACCGTTGCAATCCTGGTATTTCAGGGATGTCGGGGACTCTTTTGCTGAGTTCAAAGCAGGGGGAATTGCCGTAGTATGCGGAGTGAACCCAAGAAATCCGGAAAATATTCTTGGTTACAGGCCGTGTGTCGGCATGGTTGGGGGCACCATTTATTTCAGGGGGAAAGTAAAGGGGTATAGAGAGAGGGATGTTAAGTGTGTAGAGCTTGCTTCGCAGGACTGGCAATGGCTGACTGAGAATATTAAGCCGTATCTTAAGGCTGTTGACCGCATGGATTATTACAGCGAATTAACAAAATCAAAGCAGGACTGGAGAAAAATTGTTGCGTATACACCGTCCGAGAAGGCTCAAAGAAAGACAGCCTACGTAATTTCAACTTCAGAATTCAGGGCTGAAACATGGGAACCAGAGGTAGGTAAAGGAGGAATATTTGCAGAATATATTTCTCATGACCGGACAATTCTTCCATATATAACAACCGGGTCAGACAGGCGCAATAAGCCGCTTTGGAACAATGAAAAATATGCTCCGCCGTGTGCATATAACTGTCCCACGCACATTCCAACTCATAAAAGGACACGGCTTATCAGGGAAGGCAGAATGCGGGAGGCAATCGAACTTGTGCTCCAGTACAGCCCTCTGCCTGCAAGTGTCTGCGGGCAGATATGTCCTAACCTCTGTATGCAAAGCTGTACGAGAGGCATGATTGATGAACCATTCAATACGCAGGAAACAGGAAGGCTTAGTCTTAATCTCAGGGCGCCGAAGCGGGCAAAGCGGACAGGTCATAAGATTGCAGTAATAGGCGGCGGCCCGGCAGGGCTTTCTTCTGCGTGGCAGTTGAGCCTTAAAGGACATACAGTTGATCTTTACGAGGCTGAGGATAAACTGGGGGGCAAGGTTGAGCTGTGCATACCGAGAGAGCGTCTGCCCCAAAAAGTTTTACAAAAGGAGCTTTCACGGTTTAAAGAAACAGGAGTTAACATCCATCTTGGACAGAAGATAGACAGGAAGAGGTTTGAGAGGATATATAAAGACCACGAGGTTGTTGTCGTGGCTTGCGGTGCGCATGAACCGCTTACGCTTAAATTTCCCGGCTCTGAACATGCCGTACCTGCAATAGAATTTTTAAAAGGGGTTAATTTCGGAAAACTCCCTTCACTTAAAGGGAAGAGGGTGGTAATTATTGGTGCCGGCAATGTAGGGATGGATGTCGCATCTCAGGCATTTAACTGTGGCGCAAAGTCTGTGACAGCTGTTGATATACAGGAACCTTTGGCATTTGGAAAAGAACTGAAGATCGCACAGGCAAAGGGGACAGAGATAATCTATCCCAGGTTTGTGGAGAAATATGATAAAAAGAAAAAAACGCTTTATTTTAAGGATAATACGCACATGAATGCTGACCTTGTTATTACTGCTCTTGGTGAAAAGCCTGTAACTGATTTTCTGTCTCAGGGTATCCATACTGAAAAAGGCTGGCTTGTTGTAAGCGATATCGGGCAGACTTCAGACGTTAAGGTTTTTGCAGTTGGTGATGCGACAAAACCCGGTCTTGTTACCCATGCAATCGGGCAGGGACGTGTGGTAGCGGAGGTTATACATTCCCATCTGATGCATTATGATTATATGCCCGAGGTAAAACAGCCTATTCCCTATGACAGGGTCAGGACTGCGTATTATGAACGGTGCAAAATAGATAAATTCTCAGCCAAAGATGAGGCTGAGAGATGTCTTTCATGCGGAACATGCCGTGACTGCCACATGTGCGAAACTGTCTGCTACTGGGGCGCGATTTCACGTATTGAAAGAAAGGGTGAAGACCCTCCGTATGAATATATTGTTGATGATGATAAGTGCATAGGATGTGCTTTCTGTGCGGAAACATGCCCGTGCGGTGTATGGGAGATGGTGGAAAATGTGTAAAACCGTTAATAGTTATTTGAGTAACAACTAACAACTAATCAAATGAAATCCAGTGTAAATAATAAATCTGACCTTACTGCCCGTAAGAATAAGGAGCTGTCAGCTATCCTTGAAGTCAGCAGGGTTTTGACAACATCTTTTAATCTTGAAAAAAATCTGACATCGGTAATAGAAACGCTGGGCAGTCTTCTTGAGATGCAGAGGGGTTGTGTCTTCCTGCTCGATCCGTTATCAAAACAGCTCCGCATTGTTGCGGCCCACGGTCTTACAAAAGAGAACATTGAAAAGGGAAAGTACCGCATTGGCGAGGGGATTGTGGGACGTGTTTTAGAGAAAGGAAGTCCGATGGTAATTCCTAATATAGGAAAGGAACCTTTATTCCTGAATAAAACAGGGTCACGTCCTGAAAAAGATGGAATTTCTTTTTTATGTGTTCCTATAGAATTTAAAAATGAGGTTTTAGGTGTCTTAAGTGTTGACAGGATTTACTCAAAAAAACTCGGGACTGTTGATGATGACATCAGGGTTTTAAAGATTGTTGCTTCATTAATAGCCCAGTTTGTAAAACTCTGGGAAAGTTATGATGAGGTTGAGCAGGAAAAGGAGAGTTTAAAAAGAGAGTTAAAGGGAAAATACAGAATAGAAAATATTATCGGCCGGTCAGACAGAATGCAGGAAGTATTTGAGGCTGTTTATCGCGTTGCCCCGTCAAAGGCAACTGTTATTTTGCGCGGTGAAAGCGGTACCGGAAAAGAACTCATAGCAAAGGCAGTCCACTATATGAGTTCGCGCAGCAAGAGGCCTTTTGTAAAATTCAGCTGTGCCTCAATACCTGAAGGACTTTTGGAATCAGAGCTCTTTGGCCATGAAAAAGGTTCGTTTACAGGGGCTGTTTCATCAAGAAGCGGTAAATTTGAGCTCGCAAATAAAGGGAGTATTTTTCTTGATGAAATCGGGGACCTCCCATTAGCACTTCAGCCAAAGATATTACGTGTTCTGCAGGAAAGAGAATTTGAACGTGTTGGAAGTGAAAAGACCATTAAGGTTGATGTAAGAATAATAACTGCAACCAGCAGGAACCTTGAGAACCTTGTATCAAGCGGCAAATTCAGGGAAGACCTTTATTACAGGCTTAATGTTATCCCTGTTCTCCTGCCCCCCCTCAGAGAAAGGGGAGAGGATATCCCTGTCCTGATAGATTATTTTCTCGAAAAATTTAATAGAGAAAATAACCGCTCTGTTTCCCTGGACAACGGCTCATTACAGGTGTTTTTGAATTACGACTGGCCGGGTAATGTCAGAGAACTTGAAAATACCATTGAACGCCTGGTAATTATGTCCAGAGCTGACGTGATAACTGCGGCGGACCTGCCTGCTTCTTTAAGCTTTAGTCGTGTTAATGGCAGGAAATTAAGTTCTTTGACAAGCGGTCTTGAGGAGATCGAAAAGGCTAATATTTACGAAGCCCTGACAAAAACGGGATGGGTGCAGGCAAAGGCTGCGCGGCTTCTCAGGATTACGCCGAGACAGATGGGTTATAAGATAAAGAAGTACGGGATAGAAGAAAGAGTTTAAAAATATTATTACGCTGGATGAAAATCTACAGAGTTCTTTCTATCTTTCCAGTTTTATTTTAAGCGCAATAAGGGTGACAATCCCTACTATAAAAAGCAGGCTGCCAAATAAAGCCCATACAGCCCCGGGGTCCTTGCTTATCTGCAGAAGGGCTGTCTTATGGGGCGCCATTCTGATGTCTTTCACATTGACATTAAACCCCATTTCAAGCGAAGGTTTGTTTGGTTTAATAGTATCTTTGTGAAAGATTTCTCCATTTAAGAGATATTCTATATTGACGCTCCAGTCAGTTATGTGTCCTGAATGATCTGAAAGTATGTGAATGTCCTGAACCCTCAATGTTTTTCCTGTATTTTTTATTTTGAGGATAGACCCTTTCCTTACAACGGCATACTCCTGAAAACTCCCGAGGGCGCTTAACAGGTGAGCCAGAAGGATAAACAGAAAACCAGTGTGTATTATCTGTGGAGCTAATAAAATCAGCCATCGGGTAACCTTTTGCTTTTTAATAAGTGAATCGATACTGCAAAAAACCGTATTTATAGCCAAAACCGAAAAGATTACAATCAGTCCCCACAGCCACCATGTTATTCCAAAAGGCTGTTCCTTAAGCCATTCAAACATGGTTGTTGCATGTATGGACTGAAACTCCTTTCTGCCAGGCATTATTAATGCTCCGGCAAGGAACATCGCAAGGATGAGATTAAACAGCCATATGGCAGTCCTTACTGATAAAAATAACTCTATCGTTTTATTAAAAAATTTTATCATCTAAAAACTGTGAGAACTCTTCATCAGGAGACTCACCCCGAGATATGTGAACAGCACCACAGCAAAACCTGCAATACCAAGGTATGCCAAAGGTTTACCCATCCACCACTGGCGCAGTCGCGCATGAAGATACAGACCATAGAATAACCACAAAATTGATGTCCAGAGTTCCTTGGGTGTCCAGAGCCAGTATGTTCCCCATGCGAGGTATGCCCAGATGCCTCCGAATATAATGGAGAGGGTAAACAGGCAATAACCTATCAGAATTGCCCTGTACTGAACGCCTTCAATATGGTTATCCGGCTTTTGAAGATACAGATAACCGAGGATAGCTGCAATCCCGAAGAGGGCATAGGACAGAAAAGCAAGAACAACATGGGCTTCAAACCACATAGTTTTTAAAACAGGGGGAAGAGGTGAATTATGCTGTTTGGAAATAAGCGCACATACCGTAAAAACGGCAGCGACAATGGCTATCCCGCTACTGAACCGGGAATCGTGCTTCAGGACAGTACTGAATGCTATGGAAAAAGCGATGAGAGAAGCGCTGAGAAATAACAGTGTGTCATGCGGCCCGACAAGCGGCAGTCTCCCGAGTTCAAACCCCCTTGTGATTATGTAAGCGACCTGAAGAAAAAAACCTACGTACAAAAAATTCCTTTTAACCAGAGCAAAGATAAAAAAAGCAAAAGATAAAATAAGAACTAACATAGGATAGATATTTTACCTTATTCTGAGACTGTTAACTTTCAGATCCGCATCATACCTTTTGTGAAAGCTTGAAAATCGGGAATCATAATATTTATACATAGATGACATTTTGGATTAATAGCCAGTATCATTTAAGAGTATTTATACAAGAATAATTTATAATGGAACATTGGTCAAGCTACATAAAACAACTGTTTCCATGAGTTAAGGCGGATAATAATGAAAAAGAAATTGCCGCATACATTCCCGGCATACATAATCTATGGTTTCTTTTTAATCGGTCTTGTTTCAGCTTTTGCATTCAGGTCAATAATTGTTTTTCAGCGTCTGGAGCCGGCATGGGTGAGACCGATCTGGTACATAGGTGTTCTGGGATATATAGGTTTCTTCCTTTACAGGTATGAAATTACAAAGAAAAGAAAGCGCGTGATAAGAGAATATGATTTAATAGGAAAGGTTCAGGCCAATGCCGGCCTTTCAGAAGAAGAGAGAGAGGCAGTAACTTACGTCCTCTCTTCAATCAAAAAGTCTATGGAGGATATTAATTATTTACTCATCTTTCTCCTTTCACTACTGGCAATATTGGTTGATATAGCTTTCGGTTTTTATACATAAAATTATGGAGGTTCCACCTCGGAGGTGAAGATATCGGGTTTGATCCAATTTCCCTTGCCTGCTTCTCAACTCCTTTGCATCTCTATTTAAAAATGCTATCATTTAGTATAATTAAAATGAAACAGCGAGCGTATTCCCCCCCTGAAGCATCGGGACTATGGGGTTAGCGAGCGAATATAAAATAGAAATAAAATGCATAGCTCAGAACGAGCGAATATAATAAAAAAATTCCTTACATTTGTATGTATTGAAAATGTATACAAAATTCCTTACATTTAAGATTCCCTGCCCTGCCGTAGACTCGTAGAGAAACGTCGGGACTGCAGGGAGCTTTAATCTTTTTTGAATAAATTAATCCAGGAGGAAACAATGAGCACTTTTAAAGACCGTATCATTCGTGCTGCCAAGTTAGATGTTCATCTGTATGAGGAAGTTGAGGCAGACAAGGGGGCAATGGGGCAAGCCATAGGAATTGTTGTTCTCTCCAGCATAGCAGCAGGTATAGGAAGCATTGCAAGAGTAGGAATTAGCGGTATTTTAGTGGGTACAGTCATAGCCCTTATTGGATGGTATGTCTGGGCATATCTCACCTACATTATTGGCACGAAACTCCTTCCAGAGCCACAGACTAAGGCAGATCATGGCGAGTTGTTGCGTACTATCGGTTTTTCAAGCTCACCCGGCTTGATTCGAGTATTGGGTATTATCCCGGGACTGTCAGGGGTGGTTTTCTCAGTTGCCTCGATCTGGATGCTGGTTGCAATGGTAATTGCAGTCAGACAGGCTCTTGATTATAAGAGCACATTACGTGCTGTAGGGGTTTGCGTGATTGGCTGGATTATTCAAGCAATAATTCTGGCGTTAATGTTTTCTATTATGGGCGGTGCCGCAAAACCTGTCTAATACTTTTTAAGGTTCTGTACATGCAAGAAACAAGACCCTCAAACTTTTGACCCGCTAACTTTTTTATGGATATAAACTATATCGCTATTATTGGCCTGATTGCCGGGACATGTACAACTATTTCTTTTTTACCTCAAGTCATTAAAATTATCAAAACAAAAGAAACAAAAGATATATCTATATCAATGTATATTATTCTTGCAACAGGAATGTTGTTATGGATAATCTATGGCATATTTATTGAAGCTCTTCCAGTAATTCTGGCGAATACAATTTCTTTTATTTTTGCAACTATTGTATTAAGTCTCAAAATTAGATATGGGTAATTGACATTTGCATAAATTAAAAGATTTTTTTAAAAAATAATGAAAAAAGCAGGAAATTCGATACGAGTCTTTTCGCCTCGGCGAATCAGACGAGTCTGACGCCAGAGTCGCTTTGGCAAGACTTAACCCCACGACCAACCTGATTCTTTATCCACATAAAATAGGGATGTGACCCGAGTTTTTGATTAGTTGACGTCGGTAAAACAATGGTGATACAATGTATATACATTAAAACAAGGAGGTATATATGATTAAAAAACTTGTTTCTCACGGCAATAGTGCTGCTCTTATAATTGATAAACCCATCCTTGATATCCTGAATGTCGATATGACAACACCACTTGAAATTACTACAGACGGCAAAAACCTTATTATTTCACCTGTTGAAAGCAAAAAAAGAGGAAAGAGGTTTAAGTCAGCACTGAAAAAGGTTAATAATGCCCACCACAGAACATTGAAAAAACTTGCCGGATGAATGAAAAGCATTTCGTTCTTAACTCTAACTGAGGTTATAGAGATCCATGCTGATCAGATCACACAGTATGGCGGCAGCGATGGAGTCAGGGACATAAATCTCTTAAGTTCTGCTGTAACAATGCCTTACGCGTCTTTTTCAGGTTCATTTCTTCATGCTGATATCTATGAAATGGCAGCGGCATATGCCTTTCATATTTGCCAGAACCATCCTTTTGTTGACGGCAATAAAAGAACAGCACTTGCATCCGCCCTTGTTTTCCTTGAGCTTAATGATATCAGTATATTAGACCCTGCTGGAAAACTTTATCATGCGATGATATCGATTGCATCAGGGAAACAGGGTAAAAACGACCTTGCAAAAATCTTCAAGAAATTATCCGGCTAATGTCAATATCGCCAGTCTGACCCTGATTCTCCTCTAAAAATCAGCCTGTGATTTGCATCACATAACTTCCTGTCTTTATGTATTATTTTATGTTAAATACATATGTGTTTTATTAAAGTGTAATTTATGTGGAAAAGAGCTTTTAAAAGGATACCTACCAATATAAAGGTAAGATTTTTTAGTGGCATAAAGGAATTTTACGGGACTATTACGAATCTCTCAGAAAAAGGGATGTTTATTAGAACAAAGGTTAGCTTTCCTTTGCAACCGGAACTTCGAATACTTATACCCATGAAGGCAGACATTTTGCGAATCCGTGCCTTGGTTAAAAGTTTTGGAATATCAGATAACATTTATAGTGGTGTAGGTGTTGAGCTTTCAAGCCCATCTCAAAAGTATTTAGAATTTGTTGGTGGTCTCAGAACTGTTGAGAAAAGTTTAAAATAATTTTCTTTCCCATAGTTTATTCATTACTTTCCACCAGTATTTACTAAATTCAGCTCAAGGTATCAAATCCAGGCCTTTTGAAACTTCTTGCATCAGGAAACTCTTGTTCAGCTCTGCACCGCAGCCTGTCTAAATGTAACAGGATATGTAGAATATTGTCTTTTTTCTCTTTAAAATGTCCTTGCAGTTTTCCCCACGCTCCAATAGAACGGTCAATTCCAATTAATGCAACTTTTACCGAACCATCAGAATCATTCGGTAACATACTATCTTCTTCCTCAATACATGCCGAATCATCGTGAATCATTGCTCTTTTAAGTTTTACGAAGATTTGATGTCGGTACCAGCTAATAATTTCTACGGCATCACTAATATCGGCAGCCGCAGTATTCGTTGCATTCAGTATCTCTTTAAATACTGACTTAAACCACACATCCGTGATTTCTAAATAACCACGGGCAGACTGTAGGAAATCATGTCTTTCAGCCTCGGCTGACCTGCGAGAAAACTCATGAGATAAGGATTCAACATCCAGAGAGTCCAAATCAATGTCATTTTCCTCTGCCAGTTCAGCGATCATTTCTATTGTCTGTTGAGCTGTTGTTTGCATCTCATCCAAGAAGGCTTCATTGTCCGGATTGCTAATTTCTGAATCGCTGGTATCCTCTTCACACATTGCATAGGTCATACAGCGGGAGGTGAAGGGACAGCGTTCACACCAACGGTCACAGTAATTGTATATCCCTGAAATATAAACATGATTCTGCGCAAGTTTTAAAATATCTTTCTTATCCAATAATGCCTCCAGTAATCCGTTAGATAAGAATTTAAACTAAATCTACATTAAATGCAATATGTTCCACCTCGTAGATGGAACAAGGGTGCATCGTGGAAAACTATAAAGGTTTAACCTAAAAATTTCTTTACACTTCCCCCATTTGAAAATTAATGTTCCCCTAGAGAAAACCTCATTGTAAAGAGAAAAAATTATTATTCGCTTGCTAACCGCTTACTATTCATTGGCACAAGAGGGAGGGAGTAGATATATCGAGGTTGAACCTCGATATATGGCGGTTAAAGTTCCGATGTGGGTTTGGAATAGTAGAATTATCGAGATCCGATCTCGATAATTTTCATTAGACTGGCTTATTAAGCCCTGTTAATATTATTAATTTCATGCCACTGATACTTTGTGATATATATGAAGAAGCGCCCTGAGGTAAGGGAGAAAATAGAACCGTCCCCTTTTTACTTTTTATGATGTTCAAGCAATAAAAATCTGCTATAATGGATTTGAAATTTATCTTTGGAGGGGGAAATGTCATTATCTGTGTTTACGGCTGGCTACGAAAGTAGAGATATAAACGAATTTATTGGACAACTTCAAGAACATAATATACAGACAGTTGTTGATGTAAGAGAAATTCCTGCCAGCAGAAAACAAGGTTTTTCAAAAAAAAGACTTATCGAGCATCTTGATTCTGCCAATATCAAATATATTCATATAAAAGAACTTGGAAGTCCTAAATCCTTGAGACATAAACTCTACAAAGATAAAGATTACAATTATTTTTTTAAAAAATATAAAAAATATTTGTCGACTCAGCTGGATACCCTGAGAAGCCTTTATAATGAAGTTATAATAAATGAGGTCAGTTGTCTTATATGTTTTGAGAAGAATGCTTCTCAATGCCATCGGACTATTGTGGCAGAGAAAATAAAAGAAATTGATAGGAATGGACTCAGAGTAAATCATATCTAACCCTTTATATGTCCATAAAGAAAAAAGAAGTTTTCATAACAGTTAAAACTTATCCTAATCCCTCCAAAAAATATAGAGAAACAGTTTGTGTTGCAGGAATAGATCTGAAAACTCAGAAGTGGATACGACTATACCCTATTCCTTTCAGAGATTTGAATGCATACCAGCAATTCAAGAAATACAGTCTGATCTCAATTAAAACTGAAAAGGCTGATGATGATAAAAGACCTGAAAGTTATAAAGTTGATAGTGAAACGATAAGGATACTGGAATATATTGATACAGAACGGGGCACATGGAATAAAAGAAAAGAAATAATATTACCAACGGTATCAGAATCTTTTTGTAAAATTTTAGATGAGCGTGATAAATCGGACAAATCTCTTGGAATGTTTAAACCGGCTAATGTGAAATTTGTTTTTAATAAAGTTAAGCCAAAGGATATTTTAGAGCGTAAAGAGTGCTATAACAAACTGGATTTGTTTTATTCACCAACGGAACCGATTGAGCCAATCCCTTTTGATTTTAGATATTCTTTTTCTTGTGCTGATACACCTGAATGTCCAGGCCATGACTTACGAATAATTGACTGGGAAATATATCAGTCCTATAGATCATGGAGGTGGAAATATAGGAACGAAAAGGAACTTTTAGAAAAAATTGAAATGAGATGGCTTGAGAATATGTGTGATGAAAAAAAAGATACTTATTTTTTCGTAGGCAATACTAAAAGATTTAGAAATACTTTTATGGTGCTCGGAGTCTTCTATCCACCTAATAAATAGTACGACTTCAATAGAAATTTATTGAGAAATTATCGAGGTTAAACCTCGATAGAACTCGCCGTGGTTTAAACTTGCAAGGTTGTGAAGTTTTACGGGCCTGCCCCGTGCTTTAAAACTTGTGAGATTGTGAAGTTTTACGGGGGGGGCCATGAGCCGGAAGATACTAAATGCAAGTTTGCAAGCCTGCGGCTCCAATTCCTCCACAAATATGTACTTTCCTTTTGTCTTTCTAATGATTTCAAAAGTTCTATCTTTCCCTATGCAAGTTATTAAGCCTGACCCCAAAATTTCATGACCCCAAAATTTCATACTGACCCCAAAATTTCATAAGCTCGTACAAGGCATAGATATTTTATCTATCTTCTTTAATTTTTGCCTGCTTTTCTGGACTTTGTAAACCCCGTTAAAAAGGTATCGCGTGTTGGTGGCTTTAGGCCACCGACCGCGACAGATTTTTTAA
>JAZFSN010000004.1:0-16851 GCA_036446195.1 Thermodesulfovibrionia bacterium
GAAACCGGCCTGAAGATGAGCGATATATCCCTGGGGTGCGGGAAACTTCCCTCCCCCTCATTCGTCCTGCGCGCCATAGACCGGGGAATTAACTATTTGGATACAGCGCCTGATTACGGCCCGTCTGAAGATCTTATCGGAGAGGCAATGAAAAGGATCCAGCGGGATAAAATTATCATCGCATCAAAGTTCTGCAGACCCCAACGGCGGGGCCATCTGCCGTACGGAAGTGCAAAAAAGGATTATGTGTCAGCTGTTGAGAAAAGCCTGTCCCGGCTGAAAACCGATTACCTTGATATCTGTTTTGTCCATTCAGTAGGTTCGTTGAGCAAGGATTTTAAGGAAGAGAAAAAACGCCTCTTTGACGAAGAGATGCTTTCCGCAAGCGCGGCTTTAAAGAAAAGCGGGAAGATACGTTTTCTCGCGGTATCTTCCCATGGTCCTGACAATATGGAAGAACTCCTTATGGCCGCTGTAAAATCAGGCCATTTCGACGTGATTATGCCGGTTTTCAATTTCATGGCATTTCAGGACATACCGGATATACTCAGTGACGTAAAAAAAGAGGTGGAAGCTGCGGCTAAGAAGAAAAGAGCCTTCCTGAACAGCACGGATTTACTGAAAGAGGCAAAAAAGAGAAAAGTAGGCGTTGTGGCAATGAAGACCCTTGCAGGGGCAATGGATTTGAGTTTTGAAAAAAACGGGGTTCCCTACCAGCCTGCAGCCTTTAGATGGATATTGAGCCATCCAGAGGTCAGCGGACTGGTGATAACCATAAAAACAGTATCAGAGCTGGATCTCTACCTTACTGCTTCCGGAGGGGGCTTAACAGCAGAAGACCAGAGGATCCTCGGTTTCTATGCAAAGAGATTCGGTAAAGAGTACTGCAGGACAGGGTGCAATAAATGTGAATCCGAATGCCCGGGGGGTGTGGAGATTGCGACATCGTTGCGTTACCAGATGTATTTCCTGGATTATGGCATGGAAAAGAGGGCGATGGAGTCCTATGCCCGGCTAAGGAAGAATGCTGAATCCTGCCTGGACTGTGAGCAGGAGTACTGCGCCGGGGCGTGTTCATACGGATTACCGCTCAGGGCATTGCTCCTTGAAACACATAAAAACCTCACGCTCAAGGCATAAATGGCTACCATAATGCCCAACCGGATCCTGCTCATCACACTTCTGCCTGTTGTTGCCGTTGTTCTGTATCTGGAAGGACAGAAATACGATCCCGCCATGATTAGTTTCAGTCTGTCTGAATACGGCTCAGGAGCTGAGGCTTCTTTTTTCCCCTCCGAGATTGACGGGTACCGCAGGACAGGCCATCTGAGAAAATATACAAAAGAAAATCTCTATGAATATGTGAACGGACATGCCGAGTATTTCATTTCTGCAGGCTTTACCGGCATGACGGTCGGAGAGTATGCAAAAGAAGGGGCCGGCTCAGACAAACCCGATGCTGTCGTGGACATTTATGATATGGGGAAAGGGATTCATGCCTTCGGTATATTTGCAGATGAGGCCGGAGAAGATCCGGATTATATCCAGGTAGGTTTAATGGGTTTTAAAACAGCGAAGATCGTGGGATTCATCAAGGGGAAATACTATGTGAAGATAAACGTATTCGATGATAACGTTCCTCTGGAGAAATTCGCAGAAAATATTGACCGGGAGATCGGGATAGCGTCAGGAACATTACCTGTGTTCTCGCAGTTTCCAGACCTCGGGGAGGTGGTCACCACACGGTTTGTCAGAGAAGCCTACCGGGGGCTTGACTTTGTGCATAACGTGGTCGAACGCGAATACAGAATCAGAGGGAACAGGGTATATGTATCGCTTGTGACAGGAGAAGAGGCTGAGATCCGGAAACGCGTTAAGTCATTTCTGGATTTTTTCAATCAGTCCGGAATCACATACTCCAGTATCGAAAAAAACGGACAGACGATATATAAGGTAAATGACCCCTATGAAGGCACCTGGTTTCTGGTCCCATTTCCTGAAACCCTGTTTGGTGTTTACGGGACGGTTGATAACGCTATACTTGACAGTCTGACGAAGGGATAAAGTTGTTAAGGAATATATGAAATCTCAATTTTTGAAATTTTTTAGTACGTATTAACCTGAATAATGCATTATTTAGTTTTACATGCATTACCGGATTAAACAGTGACCTCGAAATACCATAAGAAAGAGCCTGAAATAGACCGGAGACAGTTTCTCAGGAGAACTGCGGTAACCTGCGGATTGGCTATTGGCGCAGGGATATGGGGATATGCTTACTACAGCAATGAACCTGTTCGTCACCGGGAAGAAAGGATATATACCTTCCGAAATTTTCGTGTGGAAGAGTCAAAAAGTTACCCGGCGTTCGTTGTCGTTCACGGGAAACATGTTGAAAAGATGGCCCGTACTGCTCTTACTAAACTCGGGGGAATGACCAGATTTATAAAACCGGGTGAGAAAGTTTTGATCAAACCGAACGTGGGATGGGACAGACAGCCTGAACAGGCGGCAAACACAAATCCGGAGCTGGTCGGCGCAGTTGTCAGCCTCTGCCGGGAAGCACAGGCGTCTGAAATATGGGTTACCGACATTTCGATTAATGACCCATATCGCAGTTTTGCACGATCGGGCATAGAAACCGCTGTCAAACGCGCCGGCGGGAAGGTCAAATTTACTACTGAAAACGACTTTGTCCTGACCGATCTGAAGGGAGAGATCCTGAAAGTCTGGCCGGTCAGTAGATTTTACCACCAGGTCGATAAAGTTATTAACCTTCCGGTGGTGAAACACCATTCATTGAGCAAGTGCACCATCGCAATGAAAAACTGGTACGGCATCCTGGGGGGACGGCGAAACCGTCTTCATCAGGATATCGATCTTTCGATCGCTGATCTCGCCGCGGCTGTCAGGCCCACACTGACAATCATAGATGCAACGCGTGTACTGGTACGGAACGGCCCTACAGGCGGAGATTTATCAGACGTATCCCTTGAGGATACCATTATAGCGGGCCTGGACGAGGTAGCCCTTGATGCCTACAGCCTCAGGTTCCTAGGGTTAGAGGCCAAAGACGTGCCTTTCCTCGCACTTGGAGAGAAACGGGGGCTTGGTATTTCAGACTGGAAATCCCTGAACCATAGTGAATTCACCATATAAAATAAAACAGAGAGAAATTCTGTTTTCTCCCATCAGGAAGATACCTGAATGCTGAAAAAATATCTTACACTTCAAAATATCCGCAGGGTGTATTCAGTCTTTTTCTTTCTGCTGTTTGTCATTCTGATTGGCATAACTGACTTCAGGAATATGAAGGGATATGAAGTATCATTATTCCTTGAACTTAACCCCCTTGTTGCTGTTTCTACATTTTTGACAAGCTGGACAGTTTACAAAGGACTGGCACTCTCTCTTGTCATCATTGTAGGAACACTTATCTTCGGGCGTTTTTTCTGTTCCTGGATCTGCCCTCTCGGGATTCTGAACCAGTGGATCAGTTATTTTTTCAATAAACGGAGGCCCATTGAAGACTATAAGGTGAACGCCTACCGTTCTGTCCACCGGTTGAAATACTACCTTCTTGTGGTTTTCCTCGTACTTGCGGCCTTCGGCTCCCTCCAGATAGGCATCTTCGACCCTATCTCTCTGATTACAAGGAGCTTTTCAGTATCTCTCTATCCGTCAGTGAACTACTGGGGTGGAGGGCTGTACCTCAAACAGCCTCTTTTTCATGGCGGGGTTTTGATAGCTGTCCTGTTTATCGCCCTCCTCTTTGCCAATCGGTTCCTGACCAGATTCTGGTGCCGCGCCTTATGCCCCCTCGGGGCACTGCTTGGACTGTTTGCCAGCCGTTCATTGCTGAGGATGCGGCGTGATGTTGAAAAATGCACTGACTGCAATAAGTGCTTGCGGTTTTGCCAGGGAGCATGCGATCCTCATGCGGCATTGCGTGTAAGCGAATGCCATGTCTGCATGAATTGCATTGCAAGCTGCCCGGAAAACGCTATCCACTACGGGCTGTCAGGAAGCAATAGCTCTGTTCATGCCCCTGTTGACCTGAACCGCCGGAGGTTTGTTGAAACTGTTGTTGCAAGCATAATCCTTTTCCCTATGTTGAGGAGTGTTGTTAATGCACAGAGCGACCCGCAGCACAGGGTGATTCGTCCCCCGGGTTCCATAGCAGAGGATGAATTTCTTCGCCGGTGCATAAAATGCGGGGAATGCATGCGGGTCTGTCCGACCAACGTCATCCAGCCGGCCCTGCTCGAAGGTGGATTCGAGGCGCTCTGGACCCCGATCCTGATAAACAAAATCGGCTACTGTGAGTATAACTGCGTTCTCTGCAGCCAGGTGTGTCCGACAGGAGCAATTGTTCCGATCAGTGTCGAAATGAAAGTAGGGAAGGACCCCACTCGAAAACAGATTAAAATAGGCACGGCATTCTTTGAACGGGGACGCTGCCTGCCATGGGCCATGAACACAGAATGTATAGTCTGCGAAGAAGTATGCCCGACATCTCCCAAGTCGATCTGGCTTGATGAGGTTGAAAAGAAGCTCAGAGACGGAAAGACCAGATTGCTCAGACTGCCTCACATGGACGCAAAACTCTGTGTAGGCTGCGGCATATGTGAAAACAAATGCCCCGTCCATGACCTGCCTGCTGTCCGTGTGAGCTCGATCGGCGAGACACGCTCAAGAACAAACCAGATGATCCTGAAAACCTGACAGATTTCATCCCGTTTATACCTTTTTTACACCATACTCGATCGAATTTATGCTAATAGCAATAGAAGTACAGATTTTTTTTGAATTTACCCCTGGATTATCGAATGATTTTTAAAATTTATCCTTTGTTAAATCAAAATCCTCGTGGGTAAACCATTTCTTACCTTTTTTCACGGCAATAAATTTACTCTTTTTTATTAATGTCTAAAAAGCGATTTATTTTCATCAATAAACCAAAGAATCGAACCGGACAGGCTGTTTTATTGATTAAGGCATATTGCCACGCTGTTAACGCCTTGATTTTTAACAATATTTTTTAATAAAAAATACTTGCATCTGTTTTCTTTTCGTGATATAGTATATTGTATTAGAGTTAGTATTTTGGGTTATTTTATATTAAACAACTGTAATAAAGGGTAAAGGTGTATTATGGACAAAGATCAACTTAAAAGAATGCTGGCAGGACTCAGTATTGCAGGCCTTATATCTGGCGCTGGGTTTTTTGTCTCTGCTCCTGATGCATTAAGCGGAAGTAGTTGAACCGGTAAAAAGTCTGGTGCAGTTGGCACCGAGATGACCGACCATGAAGCCAAAGGCGAAAAGGCCGAGGGGAAGAGCAGCTGAACTGGCGATAAGTCTGGCGCAGGTGGCGCCAAAGAGGAAAAAGAGCACGGGAAGAGCAGTTGAACTGGCGATAAGTCTGGCGCAGGTAGCGCCAAAGAGGAAAAGGCACCAGGATATGATGAACAAGGTGCTGATGATGCCGAAGAAGGAAAAGATTCTGGGAAGAGCAGTTGAAACTGATAAGTCCGGCGCAGGTGGCGCCAAATAGCAAAAAGAGCCCGGGAAGAGCAGTTGAAGCGGTAGCAGGATTAGTGCATGTTGCATTAAATTTTTAAATTGATAGCAGTCTGCAGAGTTCTCTGAGCTGTTTCCAGTAAAGTTCCATTTGTTAAATCACAACAGATAATGCTGGCTAATTATGGCCTCTTCCTGGTAATAGTAAGAGCAGGGAATGCATATTTCTTACAAGAAGAAACTTGAGAGAATTTATCCTGCGTGCCGTAACATCATTGGATCTTCTATCTGGGGAAAAATAATTTCGTCGTGTTCTGCTGACCTGAAGCCTGAAGTTTTTTCAGACACACTCTTGCTCCACACAGGCAATCATAATATAGAGACTTTCCTGCCTGAACTTGCACTTCTTGAGTGGACTATCTACAAGATAACAGAAGGGGGTTCAATCTCTTCGGAAGTTGACTGTATTGTCATTAACCCCACAGTTCATTTACTGCAGTTTTCCTGGAGAAACCTTACCTCGATGATACATAAGGATAAAAAAAAGGCATTTTTGAAACCCGAACCTGGTGAAGAGTTTGTATTGGTCTGGCGTGATCCTAAGACCAATAAAGCCAGGACCTGCTCAGCTTCTGACGAAGACCTCCTTGTTCTCAAAATAATGGTTGATGGAATCAAACCTGAAAATGCAGCTGTTACCGGCAATCTGCCTGTTGGTGCAGTCGATGATGCTATTATTCGTGCGGTCAGAAAAGGAATCCTGCTCTCTCCAAAGTCACGTATTAGGAGGGATTCAGGCAACTTTCCAAAGGGGAAAGATATTGACGAGAGTTTCTTTTCTTCTCCGGTCTTTACTATTCAATGGCACATTACACAGGAATGTGACTATCACTGTAAGCACTGTTATGATCGCAGTAACATATCATCTCTGAATCTGGAGCAGGCAGTAAAAATACTTGATGACATGCGTGTCTTCTGCCGAAGCAGGTATGTGCAGGGACATGTATCTTTTTCTGGAGGCAACCCGCTCCTGTATCCTGAATTTACCGAGCTTTACCGTGCAGCATCAGAACGCGGCTTTAGCATTGCTATACTTGGTAACCCGGCTCCGGGAGAGCGAATACAAGAACTGATTTCAATACAACGGCCAACCCATTTTCAGGTAAGCCTGGAGGGATTAAAAGAACACAATGACTTTATTCGTGGATCTGGCAACTTTGAACGCGTAGTCGAGTTTCTTGGTGTACTCCGCGAGCTTAAGGTCTATTCAATGGTTATGCTTACCCTAACAAAGGACAACATAGATCAGGTTCTGCCCCTTGCAGAGATGCTCCGCGGTCATGCTGATTTCTTCACGTTCAACCGTCTTTCAAAGGTCGGAGAAGGTATGAATCTTCAGCTGCCCTCCCGGGAAGATTTTATGGTTCTTCTGAAAAGATACATAAAGGCTGCAAAAGGTAATCCCATCATGGGTTTGAAAGACAACCTCATCAACATCCTGCGCCGTCAAAACGGGATAAAACCCTTTGGAGGCTGTGCAGGATATGGCTGTGGAGCGGCTTTTAACTTTATTACCATTCTTCCTGACGGTGAGGCACACGCATGCAGAAAGTTTCCCTCTCCAATTGGCAATGTCCTAAAACTGGGGATTGCAGGTGTATATGAATCTGAGATGGCCGGGCGTTATCGTACAGGCTCTAATGCGTGCAGGTCATGTAGTATTCGCCCCGTTTGCGGCGGTTGTATGGCAGTCGTCTACAGTCATAACCTTGATGTTTTCAAAAAGCTGGATCCTTATTGTTTCAAAAAAAAATCCATGTAAAAATACTTTTCCACAAGTCATGAATAAAAACAATCGGCTCTTTCAGAAGAAAGTTGTAATAGATAGTTAAGAAGAAGTAGTTGTATTGTAAAATATCGAGGATTGTCTCTACTCAGACGGAGCAAATTCCAGTTATTTCTATGAGAATCTGATTCTGTATTCAGTTTTTTTAGCCTTTTTGTGCGCATAAACGATGTATAATTCTACTTTTACCCCGCTTGATACATTCGGCAGCATACAAATCCCGTCCTTTAAAACGGGATAAAAAAATGCCGCTCAGTATCAACCTTGAGCAGACCCCTGCCTTTATGTACCGGGGTAGTCGAAAGGTTGATTAAAATTTCAAACAATGGCATAATTGCCCTTATTCAGGTTGCCTGTTCTTAGGTCAATTACGAGGATGCTGCCTGAATGCCCCGCTCTGTGAGCGGGGATGAAAGGTAGCTATATAAATAAAAATAATTATTCCTTGCTCGGAAGCCCCGCCTTGTAGGCGGGGAGCTTCACTTGCTTAGATAAGGACGTGATGTTTCAAAACCATGAAGCGCTCATGAATAAAACATGGTTGTTTTAATTAAATAAATGAAAAATATTATAGTCTTAATCCTGACTTGCTGTTTTCTGTTTACTGTTGGCCGTTCGCTGTCTTACAGCTCTGTTTTGCTTGACAGAGTCATTGCAACTGTAAATGGCGAGGTTATAACGTGGAGCGAGCTCAGGGGAAATTTTGAACTTGAAGCTGAGGAGTACCTGAAAGGTCTTAAAGGCGAAGAAAGGGAAAAAAGACTGAAGGAGATTGAGAAGTCCTTCCTTAACAACATGATTGATTTAAAGCTGCAGCTTCAGGAAGCCCTCCGGCTTGGGTTTAGTGTTAAGCAAACCGAGGTAGATGGCGCGATTGCCGATATCAAAGGAAAATATAATTTAACCGATGAAAGATTTATTGAGTCTCTTAAGGCAGAGGGACTTACACTGGATGAATACAGAAAACAGCTTGAGGAACAAATCCTCATTTCAAAGCTGGTAAAGTTCGAGGTCAGGGACAACGTGCTTATACTGGATAAGGATATAGAAGAATATTATGAGGCTAATAAAGACGAATACCGCAGGGAGGAAAAGGTCAGGATAAGGCAGGTATTCTTTTCTGCAAATCCAGAGGATATCTCACAAAGGGCCGAGACAGAGGCCAGGGCTCAGGAGATAATCCAAAGGATTAAAAAGGGGGATGATTTCGCAAAAATAGCCAGTGAATTTTCTGAAGACGCAAGCAGGGAGTTTGGCGGAGACCTTGGATATGTGAGTCGCGGCAGTGTGCTTAAAGAGATTGGGGATGTGGCGACTGCATTAAAGGTTGGTGAGGTTAGTGAGCCCTTCTGGAGTTCTACGGGTCTTCATATAGTAAAGCTTGAGGACAAAATAGAAGGCAGCAATATAGAGGGCATCAGGAACAGGATAAAGGGGCTTCTTTTTGAGCAGACATTTAAATTGAAATATTCAGACTGGTTAAAAAGCATGAGGGAAAAGGCTTATATAAAAATAAATTTATAAATAAAGTTTGACAAACTCGTAATAAATCCTGAAAAGCAGTTTTTTGTCATTCCCGTCCCGTATCAAGTACGGGATAAATTCCAACGGGAATCCAGGGTTTCCTGTGAAAACAGGAACCCAATTCCTTATAGTTCCCTGCTTTTGCAGGGACGGTGCCTGGATACCCGCTTTAGCGGGTATGACGACTTTTTACGAATGTATTAAGTTTAATGAATATTAAACCGGGAGTGAAATCATGTTAACAGACAATATAAAGATCGGTCTTACATTTGATGATGTGCTTTTAATGCCTGCAAAATCTAAAGTTTTACCGAGAGAGGTTGACATTAGCACTCGCCTTACAAAGAACATCAGGATAAACAGTCCGCTTGTAAGTGCGGCGATGGATACAGTAACAGAGACTAACCTTGCTATTGCAATTGCGAGAGAGGGCGGCATGGGAATCATTCACCGCGCCCTGTCAACAGAGGAACAGGCTGCTGTAGTGGACAGGGTAAAGAAATCAGAAAGCGGTATGATTGTAGATCCTATAACTTTGCAGTCGCATGAAAAACTTTTTAAGGCGTGTGCCATCATGAAGAAGTACAGCATTTCAGGGGTTCCCATCACTAAGGGCAAGAAGCTTATTGGAATACTGACGAACAGAGACTTAAAGTTTGAGACTAACATGAACAGGAAGGTCTCTGAAGTGATGACCAAAAAGGGCCTTGTTACAGCCCCTGCAGGCACTACACTTGAAAAGGCTCAAAAGGCACTGCACAAGCACAAGATAGAAAAGCTTCCCATTGTGGACAGAAAATATAATCTTATCGGTCTTATAACAATTAAGGATATTGAAAAAAGGAAAAAATATCCAGGTGCCTGCAAGGACAGGCTTGGCAGGCTTAGAGTAGGTGCGGCAGTGGGAGTAAGTAATGATGCGCTGACCCGTGCGGCGGCCCTCGTGGAAGCCGGTGTGGATGTCATTGCAGTAGATACTGCTCATGGACATTCAGAGGCTGTTATCTCAATAGTTAGAAAACTGAGAAAGAAATTTCCAAAACTTGAAATTATAGCTGGCAATGTGGCTACTGCAAAGGCGACAAAGGACCTTATATCCGCAGGTGCCAGTGCAGTCAAGGTTGGAGTGGGTCCTGGCTCCATCTGCACAACAAGAATTGTTGCGGGCGCAGGCGTTCCGCAGCTTACAGCAATAAAGGAATGTTCTAAAGTGGCTGATTCTGCCAATATACCAATAATTGCAGACGGAGGCATTAAGTTTTCCGGGGATATAACAAAGGCAATTGCAGCAGGTGCGAGCGCTGTTATGATAGGCGGTCTTTTTGCCGGAACAGAAGAGAGCCCCGGTGAGACGGTGCTTTTTCAGGGAAGAAGCTATAAAGTATACAGGGGAATGGGTTCTCTTGGCGCCATGGAATCCGGGGCGAAGGACAGATATTCACAGGAAGGGGTAGAACGCATAAAACTTGTGCCTGAAGGGGTTGAAGGCAGGGTGCCGAATAAAGGGCCTCTTTCCGTAAGTGTCCTTCAGCTTCACGGGGGGCTTAGGGCAGGAATGGGTTATTGCGGATGTAAAAACATAGAAGAACTTCGCAAAAAGGCGCGATTCATAAAGATAACCCCGGCAGGTCTAAGGGAAAGCCATGTACATGACGTCATCATTACAAAAGAGGCTCCTAATTACAGGCTCGACTGGTAGAAGGACAAGATACTGAGTTTCTGAAAAACGTTATTACCTAAATTGAGCGATTTTTAAGTTATGTCGTCATTCCCGTGAAAACGGGAATCCAGACGCCGTCCCTCAGGCAGTAAGAAGGGAACTATTTAATAAAGAATATGGGACACCACGTGGGGTATCCCACCGTGGCTGGATTCCCGCTCAAAAGACTGCGGGAATGACAAATTTTTTCACTTAACAGGTGATGATAAAATTTATAGTAGAACATTTATTTTCAATGCCTCATGAGGATTTCGCAACAAAAATCGCTCAATTTAGGTCTGAGTCATTAGGTGTAAATCTGTGTAATCAATCCTTCGACTATGCTCAGGATTGACCCTGAGTAAAATCGAAGGGTCAAGAGAACTTAAATGGTTTTTTTAGAGGTTTCTTTAAAAAGCTCTATCTGCTCTGCCTTGTTCTCAGGGGAGAATACCGGGTAATTATTGTTAAAGCATGCAGTACAGTAATTTTCAGAATCCGGAACTACCTTTAATAATCCATCCAGGCTCAAATAACAAAGGCTTTCAAGCGTTATATATTTCCTTATTTCTTCAATCTTGTGGGTTGCTGCTATAAGCTCTTTTCGAGTAGGGGTATCAATGCCGTAGAAACATGGCCCTATTATTGGGGGTGAGCTTATCCGCATATGGACCTCTTTTGCCTTGCCGCCTTCTTTTAGCATTTTTACAATTTTTTTACTTGTTGTTCCCCTTACAATTGAGTCATCAATGACAACAATTCGTTTGCCTTCAAGAAGTTTTCTTACTGGATTCAGTTTTAGTTTTACCCCGAAATGTCTTATCGCCTGCTTGGGTTCTATAAAGGTGCGGCCAACGTAATGATTTCTTATCAGGCCAAAGTCAAATGTTATCCCGCTTTCCTCGGCATAACCAATAGCCGCGGGTACGCCTGAATCAGGCACTGGAATTACCAGATCTGCTTTAGTCGGGTTTTCCCTTGAGAGCTGGCGGCCGAGCTCTTTTCTTATATTATTTACGTTCTGGTTTCCAAAAATATAGCTGTCCGGCCTTGAAAAATATATCAATTCAAATATGCAATATGCTCTTTTTTGTGAATATAGAGGCTTGATAGATTTTATTCCCTTTTCATTTATAATTACCATTTCCCCGGGTTCAACATCCCTTTCATAGGTTGCGCCTATCAGGTCAAAGGCACAGGTCTCAGATGCAACTACATATGACCCGTCATACTTCCCAATGCTTAAAGGTCTGAATCCGTAGGGATCTCTTATAGCAATAAGTTCTTTCTCGGTCATCATTAACAGGGAGAAAGCGCCACAGAGCTGTCTGAGGGCATCTGTAATACGCTCATAAAGTCCACCTGCCTTGGAGTTGGCAATCAGGTGAACTATTACCTCGCTGTCAGATGTTGACTGGAATATGGCGCCTTCTAACTCCAGTTTTTTTCTTAATTCAAGGGCGTTTACAAGATTCCCGTTATGTGCTATGGCTAAGGAGCCCAATGAAAAATTAACCATTATGGGCTGTACATTTTTTAATACGCTTGAGCCGGCAGTTGAATAACGGGTATGGCCAATGGCAATATCTCCGGGAAGGCGATTCAGCCTTTTTTCGCTGAAGATATCTGCTACAAGACCTATGGACTTTTCTATGTGAAGTTGTCTTCTGTCAGAAGAGCATATTCCAGCGCCTTCCTGCCCCCTGTGCTGAAGCGCATGGAGTCCCAGATAAGTCAGGTTTGAAGCCTCGGGATGACCGAAGACCCCGAATATACCGCACTCATCGTGGAACTTGTCAGGTTTTTCCAATATATCTCCTTTTCGGAAGTGATAAAGACAGGTACTTTTAGTATAACATTTCTATAACAGTTATCGGGGGTCAGTTGACAGGGTTCAGTAAAAGTCTGACCATATGTTTTTTGTCCCTGACAGGCTGTTGAAAAACTCTTTTCTTTCAGTAATAATGTCATACTCGCGAAGCTTGTCCCAGCAGGCAGTAAGCAGGGAGCGGGTATCCAGTAACATACTGAAAAGACTGGATTCCCGCCTGCCTGCCGGTAGGCAGGTTTTCACGGGAATGACGGCAAAAGGGTTAAAACCATATTTAAAGGAGTTTTTCAACAGCCTGCTGAGGGCTGATCCCTGATCCCTGCTAACTATTATTATTTTCTCCGCACCATTGCCTTGCATTCTGAAATATCTTTAACCATGGGGATACATCAAGGTTTTCTCTCCAGTCATCCGGCATCCACGGCCACTGCCATTTAAGGAATGTCCTTTCAGGATGAGGCATAATGGCCAGGTGCCTGCCGTCTGAAGAACACAGTCCGGCAATCCCGCGAGAAGACCCGTTTGGATTAAAAGGATATTTTATTGTGATTTCGCTGTTATCAGTAACATAGCGTATTGGCGCCAGTCCATTTTCTTCAATTTTTTCAAGAATTTTTTCATCTGGAAAGAATGCCCTGCCTTCACCATGGGCAACCCAGATGCCTAATACAGAGCCTTCCATTTCCTTTAACATAATTGAAGGGTTCGGCAGGATTTTTACTGTTGAAAAACGGGACTCAAAACGCCCTGACGTGTTATGAATAAACCTCGGCTGCAGCTCGTCTGTAATCCCCTGCCAGGGTACCCATCCAAGAAGCGCCATGAGCTGGCATCCATTGCATACGCCAAGACTGAAGGTGTCTTTTCTGTTAAAGAAATTTTGAAATTCCTCCCGGATTTTTTTATTGAATCTGATTGCCCCTGCCCAGCCCTTTGCTGAATCCAGGACATCTGCGTAACTGAATCCTCCTACAAAGGCTATACCTCTGAAATTATTGAGGTTAACCCTGTCTTCAAGAAAATCTGCCATAGTGATATCCCATGTTTCAAAACCTGCCTGGTGAAATGCAGAGGTCATTTCCCTGTCACTGTTGCTTCCTTCTCCGCGGATAACAGCAACCCTCGGTTTGTTCGCATTTTCAGGAAGAGAAGGAGATGTTTGTTCAGGCCTGAAGGTTAAATGAAAATCAGGGCCATGTCTGTCAAAATTAGCTTTTTTCTCTTCTTCTACACATTCAGGATTTGCCTGAAGCCTGTCGAGCTGATAGCTGGTTTCTTCCCATATATCTCTTAAAATCCTCATATCCTCATCTAAAAGAGTTAAGAGTTCGGAGTTCGGAGTTTGGAGATTTATTTTAATTCTTTTTTCTGATAAGCTCCTACCAATGATTTGGTGGGGGACTGAGAAGTTTTTAAGAATCGAAATTATTTCATCCTCTTTCTCAGGCAGGTATTCTATTATGAGCCCGAGTTCCTCAGAGAATAAAATTTTTATTGCATTGTTTCCTGATTTCTGATCCCTGACCCCTGATCCCTGACCCCTGATGTCTATTTCTATTCCACAGTTTCCTGCAAATGCCATCTCAAGAAGAGTTGTTATGAGACCTCCGTCGCTTCTGTCATGGCCTGAAAGGATGAAACCTTTAGCAATAAGCAGTTGTATTGTACTAAAAGTGATTTTTAGCAGCTTTGGGTCATCAACATCAGGTGGCTCATTGCCGAGTTGATTGTAGACCTGCGCCAGGGCGCTTCCGCCCAGCCGGTTTTTTCCATTTCCCAGATCAATATACAGGAGATTGCTCTGCCCCGGTTTTTTTATATCAGGGGTAATTACTTTGGATATATCAGGACAGGTTGCATATGCTGATATGACCAGCGTACCCGGAGATTTGACTGTTTCCTGCTTTTTTTCTTCTGTTCGCGACGGTGCCTGTGCAGCCATTGACAGGCTGTCCTTCCCGCCGTCAACAGCAATTCCGAGCTCAATCATAATATCACTCATAGCTGTTGCGGCATCATAAAGCCGGGCGCCTTCTCCGGGCAGTTTAGCAGCCCACATCCAGTTGGCAGAACACTTAATGTCCTCTAAAGCGCTGATTTTTGCCCAAACAATGTTTGTTAAGGCCTCGCCTACGCTCATACGAGCCATGGCAGAAGGGTTAAGCAGTCCTTTAATAGGTTGTTCACCTATGGAAAGAGCAGAGCCTGTTAGTCCGAAATGACTCTGACTTATGACAGCTACATCAGAAACAGTAAGCTGCAGCGGTCCGGTACACTGTTGTTGAGCTATAAGCCCTGTAACACTGCGGTCAACCTTATTTGTAAGGAACCTCTTTGATCCTGCCGATATGAGACGAAGTACTCTAACAAGAGCATCTTTTACGGAAATGTCCCCTGGCAATTTAATGGATTCAAGTCTTGGCTGGATATGGGTTAAATGGAATGTTTTTTGAGGCATATTCCCCAGAATTTTTTCCAATGAAAGATTAACAGGGGTGGTTCCATCGGTTTCATCGTAAAGAACTATATAGCCGTCGCCTGTAATACGGCCGATTACAGCATAAGGTACTTTTTCCCGTAAACACATTTTATGAAAAATATCTATATCTTCCGGTTTTATAAGCAGGGCATTCTGTTCCTGATATTCAGCCACCCATATTTCCAGAACCGAGAGAGTTTTGTCTCCAAGCTGGATTTTCCTGATATCAATTTTTGCTCCGGCAGGATAAATAATCTCCTTTACAACATTGCAGTTTCCACCTGCGCCCTGGTCATGAATACTGGCAACGGGATTGTTTTCGCCCATTTCAATGCAGGAACGTATAACCCTGTTCAGCTTTTGCTCCATCTCTGCATCTCCCCGTTGAACTGCGTTAAAATCGAGCTCTGCAATATTTTCGCCCTGTATCATGCTTGAGGCCGCACCGCCGCCAATTCCAATTCTGTACGCAGGGCCGCCGACCTTAACAACAAGCATGCCTTTTTGAGGTGGCCATTTCTCAATGTGTCTTGAGTCTATTTGTCCTATTCCACCGGTGAACATTATCGGCTTAATCCACTCACACCGTTCGCCATCGGGCAGGCTCATGCCAAATGAGCGGGTAAACCCCTGAATAACCGGCTCTCCGAATTTATTCCCGTAGTCAGATGCGCCATTGCTTGCCTGTATTTCAATTTCAAGCGGTAGGGCCAGATTAGCCGGATACTTAAATGATTTGTCCTCCCATGGCAGTTCATAATCAGGTATCTGGAGGTTTCCAACACAATAGGCCGCAGTTCCTGCAACAACCAGTCCGCCCCTGCCTGCCGCCTCAACATCCCTTATCCTTCCTCCTGTGCCGGTTTCAGCGCCCGGGAAAGGAGCAACTCCGCTGGGGAAATTGTGTGTCTCTGCAGTAAAGATAATATGGTAATTGACATTAGTTTTTTTAAACCGCGAAGGCTTTCCCGGAGATTCCGGGACTATTGTCATAATATTGTATCCCTTGATTGCGCTGGAATTATCTTTAAACGCTATAACACTGTTACCCTGCGCCGCTTTAAAAGGCTGTTTAATGATTTCCATAAGGGTATGAGGCGCTTCTTTGCCGTCAATAATCAGCCTGCCTTTGAAAAACCAGTGCCTTGAGTGCTCGCTGTTTGACTGGCTCAAGTCAAAACATTCAACGTCAGTTGGATTTCTGTCTATATCATTAACAAATAGTTTGTAATAGTATCCTGTATCCCACTCATCCAGTCCCAGCCCCATTTCTCTGTTCAGCTTCTCGAGGGCAGAAATGCCCTTTTCTTTTAGCTGTATTTCGACTACCGGTTCGGGTTTAATCCCTGTTTCAAAGGTTTTCAGGGATTCAGAATACGGACATTCTGTCATTCTGTCATAAAAAAGAGACGAGACTTCGGCGAGCTCAGTCGAGTCGTAACGGGGGAGGAGTAATGAGTAAATAATCTCCCCCTGCCCCTGTCCGCTGATAACTAATTTGTATCTTCTTGAACGCTCTATTCGTGTAATTTTATGCAGCCCGCATGCATGGCAGACAGCAACAGCATTAGTTGACCATGCTGTTGTAAAATTCATACGGGGGCCAACCTCAAGGATAGAAGCGAGACTTTCACCCCCTCCCTTACGGGAGGGATGGGTGGATATTATCCCCCCTCTCTTGATGGGAGGGGGTAAGGGGGAGGGTGCGTTATGTGTCAGGAAACTTTTGCCGGAAAAATTCCCGGGTTCAAATGTCTCGGCAAGAAGCCACTGAAGAACCTCAAGTTCCTCCCTTGTAAGAGGTTTTGCGGTTTGTATATTGAAACAGTACTCTGTCTGTATATCTTGTATTTCAGGAGATATTTTTTCCTGCAGGATTGATAAAAGTCCATTTTTCTTTATCTCGGAAAGGGCGGGAGTTCGATAAAAATGCAGTAAATCCATTATGG
>JAZFSN010000005.1:0-6923 GCA_036446195.1 Thermodesulfovibrionia bacterium
GCTTTATGACCATTATCGTTATAAGTATGTTTGCTTTGACATCTATTCCAATGGCAGATAATGTATTTGCCCGTGATCAAGAGAGAAGGGGAGGCAAGTCCTATCGAACGGAACGTCGTGGTGCGGATTCATCTGTCCGCAAGCGAAGGGAAAGGGAAGGCAGGTCCTATCGTACGAAACGCCACGGTGCGGATTCATCTGTCCGCAGAGTTATAAGAACTCCTCGTTTTAGGCGTCACGGCCATGTATTTCCCAGGCTTCCCAGGGGATATAGAAGAGTTTGGTACAACAGAGAACCATTTTACTACTATCACAGTGTTTTCTATAGACCTTCCCCATCCGGTTTTGTTGTTGTAGTGGCTCCTATAGGAATTATCGTTGATAGCCTTCCTATTGGTTACCAGAGACTATGGATTGATGATGTATGGTATTACGCGTATGGCGGTGTTTTTTATCATAGTGTGCCTTCCGGATATGTAGTTGTGGAAGCCCCTGCTGATGTAATTATTGAAGAAGCTATTCCAGCTTTAGTTGAGCCGCCTGAGCCTGCATCCGGAATCGTATCTGTTGAAGCATCTATATTGAATGTCCGATCAGGGCCGGGTTTGAATTATCCTGTAATCTATCAGATTCATAGAGGCTACGTTTTGGAGGTCCATGGTAAAACGGTTGGATGGTTATATGTGCAGCTGCCGAATGGAGAGTTTGGATGGGTTATGAATATATATACTACCATGCTTAAACCGCCCGGAAGCGGATAACATATCCCGTGTTTTATGAATGAATTTTTGATTTAAAGGTGAAACCATGAAAAGACTACTTTATCTGGGAATTACGGTAATCCTGGCGCTGTCCCTTTATGGGTGCGGGAGCGCGGACTCACGGGATGTTTTCGTTGCCCAGATCTTTAGCGACCAGTTGGCTGACGGGGATATTGCCTTTGACCCGGTTATGGATTTGTATTCAGTCACAAACGGTCCGAATACCATTTTTTTCGGGATTGACGATGAGGACTCTCATTTACCGGAATACCGTGCTTTTCTGGACTTTCCTCTCGACGGATCCAACAATGGAGATGTGGTTCCCTTAAACGCTGATATCGTATCGGCAACCCTGGAGGTTTTCGTCGACGAGGTGAGTTTCGCCTTGACGGTTCCTGCGCTCCTGGACCTCGTACAGTTTTCCATTTTTGGTTTGACCCCTGCGGATTTTGACTCTTTTCCATTGCAATTTCCAGACGGCACTGATGCGACTCTAAACTTTGATTTCTTTTCCTCTGACCAGGGCAATTTTGTGCTCATCGATGTTACTCCTATGATGCGAGAGACGCAACGGCTCGGATTATCCGACTTCCAGGTGCGTTTCCTGCTCGATTTTGTTACGGACGTCGGGCTTGTCGGAATCGAGGACCGGCCAAACATTACAATAACAGCCCCGCTCCTGATTGTGGAGTACCGCTGATCCCTGGTATTCCATAAATAGACCAAAGAGCCTGACTGCCGACAGGCAGGTTTAATTCATTCCGGATTATCTTAACAGCCATTTTGCAGAAGCAGAACTATGCAGTCAAATTAATATTAGCCGTACTTACCATGAACTGTTCACTCGAAACAAGGTGTTACATGCCGTTATTTATTACAAATGTAGTACAATAAAAAAACAGTATCAACAGTATTAATGGATGGTGTTCACCAGTTTTCGGTAAACCCCGTTAGAAGACCTATGCCCTTCTAACGGGAAAGCCTGCCTGCCGTCACCTGTCTGCCGTTAGATGGAGGTAGGCTTACACGGGAAATTCTAACGGGGTAAATCTAAAAATTTTCTTTATTCCGGGGATGTAGAATGAATAACGATTTTTTACAGGGATTTAAAGTTCTCAGTTTTGTATTGACTGCTGCGCTTGTTATGATGTTTACCCTGATGGTTTCAGCAGGACAATCTGAAGATGTGCACATTGGGACATATTCTCTCGATATTCAAATTGATGTTGAGAAATCAATCCTGAAAGGTCTTGCCCGGATAACGGTCGAACAGGGCCAGGAATTGCTGCTGAATACGGGGTCCCTCAAGATCAGAGAAGTATCGATGGACAACAAAGAGATTGATGCCCTTGTTGAGAAAAGTTTGCTGCGGGTCATTTCGCCGTATAAGGGAGAGGTTCAGATACGATATGAGGGCCGTTTCAAAAGCACGGCATCCCGGAAAGGCCCAAAATCAGGAAGCAGTGAAAACAGTATTGGAAAAAGAGGGGTATCCCTTACCAGCCTCTGGTATCCTGCCCCGCAGAGGCTCAGCTACTACAAGCTCAAGGTAACGCTTCCTGAAGGATATGAGGCAATATCAGAGGCAGAAACGATCACCAAAACAGTAAGAAACGGTTCTGCAGAATTCACTTTTAATTTTCCCTATCCCCTTGACTCTGTCAACCTCATCGCTTCAGAGAGGTTCAAAATTATACAGGACAGACACGGCAGCACTGAACTCTATATGTATGTATTCCCTGAAGACCTGAATTTAGCAGAGACCTATCTTGCGTTTACGAAAAAATATCTGTCTCTCTATGAATCCCTGGTTGGTCCGTATCCTTATAAACGATTTTCTATTGTAGAGAATTTCCTCCCGACTGGATACTCTATGCCAACGTTTACGCTGCTTGGGGAATCTGTGGTAAGGCTTCCTTTTATCGTAGAAACCTCACTGGGACATGAAATACTGCATCAGTGGTTTGGCAATTCAGTGTATACCGACTATGCACATGGCAACTGGGCAGAGGGGTTAACAACATACCTGGCAGACCACCTCTACAAAGAACAGGAAGGAGAAGGCTGGGATTCCCGGAAACAGATGCTCATACGGTACAACAGCTATGTTACAGAGGGGAATGAGATATCTATCAGGGATTTTCAGTCACCTGTCGGACAGCCGGCAAGGGCAATTGGCTACGGAAAGGTAGCGATGGTATTCCATATGCTCAGGCACCAGGTAGGAGAGGAAGCATTCTTCAAGGCGCTGAAACAATTTGTAACAGACTATCGCTTTCACTCTGCATCATGGGACGACCTGATACACTCCTTTGAACGCGCTCATCAGAAAGATTTACAATGGTTCTTCAGCCAGTGGATTGATGAAAAGGGACTCCCGGAACTCTCACTGGATACAGCCGAGGTTTATAGTTCAGGAGGGAATTATAGACTCGATGTGAGCATTACACAGAGCGGGACTTCGTATAGGCTCTCGGTTCCTCTAACGCTGTATTTTGCAGAAGGAAAGAGCATGAAACGATTTTTCACATTTGATAAAGAAAATAACAGTTTCACTATATTTCTCTCTAAAAAACCCGTACGGGCCGTTCTTGATGAAGATTATGATATAGCAAGAATGCTCACTGCGCCTGAAATTCCCCCGGTAATTTCCCACATTCTCGGAGAAAAGAACCTGCTCATTTATCTGCCGCAGGGCAAAAAAAGAAAGTACCACCGCATGCTCCGTACATTCATAGAGAAGAACGCTCTCATAAAGAAGGCAAAAAACTTTTCATATGAGGATGTACGATCTTTTTCTATCATAATCCTTGGTCATGATAACCCGGTGATTCAGAAGATTTACGGCAAGTCCGAGGGAAAGAAAGCAGGGTTTAGTATAGTAATGAGAAAGAACCCGTGGAACGATACAAAAGTAATTGGAATTATTCACGGCGAATCAGGAGATGAGGCTGATGCCGCTTTTCCCAAAATCTTTCATTTCGGTAAATACAGCCAATTATTATTTGAGAATGGCAGGAACATAGAAAAAACGATCGAGGAATCGCAACGTGGTTTAACTGTAACACTAACGACTGAACCCTCTGCGGTTGATATTTCAAATATCACCAGGCTGCCGGCCATCATCGACAAGGTTTCAGAACAGAAGATTATCTATGTAGGTGAAGTTCATGATGTGTTTGCTCATCACGCGGTACAGCTCGACATTATATCAGGGATATACAAAAAGAATAAAAAAATCGCCATCGGTATGGAAATGTTCCAGAAACCTTTTCAGTCAACCCTTGATAATTTTATATCCGGTTCAATCGATGAAAAAGAATTCTTAAAAAGGTCTGAGTATTTCAAGCGATGGAGTTTTGATTACAACCTGTATAAACCAATACTTGACTTTGCGAGATCACGGGGAATCCCTGTAATCGCCCTCAACACCAGGCGTGAAATAATAGACAAGGTATCACAAGGCGGGCTCGGCTCTCTTTCGGGAAAAGACAAAAAGGAAATACCCCCGGATATGGATTTTTCTGATACGGAATACAAAAAAAGAATATTTGAAGTCTTTCGCCATCATACTGGCTGGAAGGACAAAAATTTTATCTTTTTCTACCAGTCTCAGATACTGTGGGATGAAACAATGTCACTCTCTATAGTTGATTTTCTAAACACTAATCCTGATTACCAGATCATCGTCCTGGCAGGACAGGGACATCTTATGTATGGCTCAGGTATTCCGAAGAGAACTTTCAGGAGAAACGGGCTTGCGTATACGACTATCCTTATCGATGCCGACGTAGAAGATTCTATTGCAGATTTTGTTGTTTTTCCGAAGCCGGTAAAAGGAATTACCGCACCAAAATTGATGGCATTCCTGAAAAAAGAAGATTCCCGTCTTACAATTTCCGGGTTCCCCCACGGGAGCATATCAGAAGAGGTGGGGCTTCAGCGCGGGGATACGATTCTCTCTCTTGATAAAATGCCAATAAAGGGCATTGATGATATAAAGTTCTATCTTCAGTTCAAGACAAAAGGGGAAAGAGTGAAAATTAAGGTATTACGCAAAGACGAGGAACTGGAAAGAGAACGTACCTTGGAATTCGATATGGTTCTCTGAGAGGCCCTGCGTATTCCGGTTAAATTATCTTTTAAAGACACTAAATAATTTATCTAACCCTGATTTTTCAAGTTTTGATATCTCCTCAAGCTCTCCTGCATCAAGCCATATGCCTTCGCACTCAGAACATTTGTCCACTTGAATGTTCTTATAAGCAATCTCAATCAGTTCCATTCCGCATTTAGGACATCTCATGTAATGAAGGTCCTTAATCTTTTTCTTTTCTTCCTGCGCAAGCTCTTTGTGTTTCTCTACTTCAAGCCGCTTTATTTTTTCGTGCTCCATCCTTTTAACATATTCTTCTTCTTTTTTACTCGGCGTCATAAAAAATTTCCTCCTTGTCCCCCTGTTTTCTTTGTGAAAACAAAGAAGGGGGACCTTTGTCCGTCATTCCCGACCGTCCCCGTATTTTGTAAACGAGGATCGAGAATCCAGGGTTTCCTGTGAAAACAGAAACCCAATTCCTTATAGTTCCCTGCCTTCGCAGGGACGGCGTCTGGATACCCGTTTCCACGGGTATGACATGATACCTCGCAGCTCTGCTGCGGGGTAGTTCATTTTAAAAATATGTTAAGTATTAATTGTGAAAAAACCTTCAAGATGTAGGCAGACAAACTGTTCTTTGCAAGATTTCCTTGTCTATTTTCAATTCAATAAGTGCTAATTGTCAAGTTTTGTCCGTGCCAGGGGACTATTTACCCCGTAGCAGTTGCTTTTTATCTGTAAATTATCAAGGTCAGCCCTCGATAATTTATCACGTTTTATCTTAAAATGGATTTAAAAGAAAGCTTAAGGAGGTGAGTAATGCCGGTCAGGATAAAAATAAACATAGAAGATATTGAATTAGATGCAGAGCTTTTTGATACAGAATGCGCAAAGGCAATAGCAAATATACTTCCGATAGAGACAAGGCCGAATGAATGGGGCGATGAATTTTATTTCGAGATTCCTGTTAAGATTGCCCTTGATGAGACAGCAACAACAAAAGTAAAAATCGGCGATATTGGATACTGGCCTTCAGGAAGCGCACTCGCCATATTCTTTGGCAAAACACCTATGAGCATTGGCGCTGACCCTGTGCCTGCAAGTGAGGTGAATCTTGTAGGGAAAATTATTGGTGACGCAACTATCCTAAAGAAGGGAAAGGGAGCACGGACAATAAGGATTAAAAAAGCTTAAATGCTGTATAAAGTCCTTGCAGATATAGTCGTCCTTATCCATTTCCTCTGGATAGTGTTCCTGGTGCTCGGTGTATTTCTCGGAGTAAGAAACAGACTTATAAAAATACTCCATATCTCGGGTCTTGCCTTTTCCTTTATCATTCAGATTGTTGGCTGGTATTGCCCCCTCACGCACCTTGAGGCCTGGTTGAGAATACAGCACGATCCTGCCATGACCTATACGGGCTCATTCATTATTCACTATGTAGAAAAGGTAATATATATTGAGCTTTCCCGCTCCTTAATATTCATATTTACTATCTTTCTTTGCATATTCAATGTGTGGTTTTATCTCCGCAAGAAAAAGACTGGTTAAGATGTTTTAAACTGAATCTGTATTTTCCGTGGGGCTCCAGGAATCAGGTGCCTGATTTCGAATGTGAAAAGAGCATATAGAATTAGAACTCCCATAGTTGCCGAATGTATTATAATGAGACTGGAGTTTTACATGAACAATCTGAACCAATCAGACATCAAGAGCATCTGCAGAGAATTTTTTAGCGCGTCTCAGGGAGTGTTGTCATGGCAGTGGGAAGATCGTTTTGAAACCGCTCTCGCTCAGTTTGACACAGACAAGGAAGAGATGGTTCGTACGATCCTTGAGCGTTATCTGAGAATTACCTGGGACAGCGCAATCATCAAAAAAGCACCTGATGCAGTGCAGGAGATCAATAGTCGTCTGAATGGCCTTATGTCAGGGCAGATTCTTTTTACTTCTGATCCAAATCTGGATGATTTTATTTTTTGTGCCTGGTGGCCGTGGAATAGCGGAGATACCATATCTATTCGAGTTGCTCCATCCTACAAAAAATTATCAGATCCAGAAAAGGC
>JAZFSN010000006.1:0-15559 GCA_036446195.1 Thermodesulfovibrionia bacterium
CACCTGCAAAAACAGGATAAAATGGAAAGACAATCCTTACAGACCGTTTTGTTCCGAGAGGTGCAAACTAATTGACCTCGGAACATGGGCGGCTGAGAAATACGGGATAGAAGGAGAAAAGATTTCAGAAGAATCAAAAAATAATGAATCCTGAACTTTAAACTACTGACTCTGGGATACTGACCAGCACATAATTATATAAATTGGCGTAACCGAATTTGTCATTCCCATGTAAACCTGCCTGCCGGCAGGCAGGCGGGAATCCAGAGTTTTCATAGATTCCTGCTTTCGCAGGAATGACAAAAAAGCCAAAATAAATAGTGCTAACTTTTGTAAGTTAGCACTATACAAAAAAAATATTAGAACGGACAAGCTGCACCTTATATCTTGCGGGCGAGCACAAGCGTGTTCTCTGCAGTATGTTCGATAATACCCCGTGTACTTATCCTTGCCAGTCTCTCAGCGAATATCTCTCGAGCGCTGTTAAACTCTTCTGCAGGATAAAGTGAAAAGGTTGAATAATGTTTATGGAAAGTCCGCTTCAGCAGAAACTCTACTGACTCTGAACGCTCGTACCTGAACTCACGGATGTGTTCCAGTTTCAGTTCCGGAACTTTCCCAACTGCCCTTTCAAGGCGCTCACGTGTGTACAAACGGTTTTCATATTCAGTAAACGCGGGGAAATGCTGTCCCCACAGGATACGGGCATTCTGAGCAGGTGTACGCGTATAAATAGCCAAAAGCCCGCCTTGACGCAAAACGCACGCAGCCCCCCCCATAAAACAATCAAGGTCAAAGTGGTGAACGGCATTAAACGTTAAAACTGCATCAAAACAGCAGTCAACAAAAGGCAGTCCTGTAGCACTGACACGGCAAAAATTGAAGCGCTTTGAGGCAGACTTCTGATTCATGCTTTTGCGGCACTCTGACAGCATAGCATCGGAATAATCACAGCAAAAAAGCCTTAGATTACTATTCAGCTGTTCAGCTATTATCTCTGAATATTTTCCGGTCCCACAGCCAATATCAGCAACATCAAGCGGCCGCTTATGGCCAAGCAGGCTGGGGATTATCGCATCAACTACTAAGGGGTCTGTATTACGAACATGGTCATATACAGATGCCACATGCTTAAAATGTTGTTTATGATGTTTCATGCCCTGGTACCGTTACAACTATTTATCCCTATAGTTTAATTTTACCCCGTTAGAATGCCCCGTGTGAGTCAACTCGTTAGAAAGGCTAAAGTATTCTAACGGGGTTTATTGCACTGCTGATTTTAAATTTTAAATAAAATTTTTTACCGGATGCTAATAATATTGATTAATCTGGTTGATAATTACTGTTTTATTAATCTAAACTAAAAAACAGTAAGTTGTAAATAATATAGTAAAAAGGCACAAAATGTAAATGAATAATTACACAGGAGGTTCATAATGCTGAGTGTAATCGTATCAGGCGCTGCCGGAAAAATGGGCAGCCGCATTATTGCACTGTCAAAAGATAATAAAGATTTAAAAATCATAGGCGCTTTGGAACACAGTGGTCACAATAAAATAGGAGCCGATGTAGGGGAAATCAATGGTCTTGGCCAACTGGGTGTCAAACTTGAGTCAGATATAAATAATATTGCTGAAAGAGCTGATGTTCTTATTGAATTCTCTAATACAAATGCAACCCTTGAACATGTAAAAATTGCCGCTGACAAAGGCATCTCCATGGTTATAGGCACAACAGGCTTCAGCAAAAAAGAGATAGAACAGATTGAAACTAATGTCAAAAAAATTCCATGCGTTCTTGCCCCTAACATGAGCGTAGGAGTAAACCTTCTTCTGAAAGTCCTTAGAGACGTTTCAAAGGTTTTAGGCGACGATTATGATGTTGAAATTATAGAGGCTCACCACAGGTTCAAAAGGATGCCCCTTCAGGTACAGCCATAAAGATGGCACAGGTTATAGCAGAAGCGCTTAACAGAAAACTTGATGACACAGCAATATATACCCGGAAAGGTTTTATCGGAGAAAGAACCAAAAAAGAAATAGGAATACAGACAATCCGTGCAGGGGATATAGTAGGAGAACATACAGTGCTTTTCGGAGGTCTTGGGGAAAGGATTGAAATAACACATAAGGCATCCAGCAGGGATACCTTTGCACTCGGGGCTTTGAAAGCAGCACTCTGGATATTTAAACAGCCTCCTGGTCTTTATGATATGCAGGACGTTCTGGGACTAAAATAAAAAAATTATGTAAAAGAGATTTTATTCTTCAATATTAAATCTATAATCATGGGGTCAAACTGGGTTCCTGCATTATGTTCTAGCTCAAAAAAAACTCTCTGCATGGGAAAACTCTGTCTGTAAGGCCGGGAATGCATCATTGCGTCAATAGCATCTGCCGCCACTATTATTCTTGAATTCAGGGGAATCTCCTCACTTTTAAGGCCCGTTGGATATCCTGTGCCGTCATAACGCTCATGATGATGCAGTATGACAGGTATAGCATCCTGGAGAAAAGGTACCTGCTCAACAATTGTAGCACCTATCTTAGGGTGTTTTTTTACCTCCAGAAATTCTTCGGGAGTTAACTCGCCGTTCTTTCTAAGAATCATCTCATCAATTCCAATCTTTCCTATATCATGTATATTAGCTGCCCGCCCCAACCTCTCCACTTCATCTCCTGACATATTTAATGCATTACCTATCTCAGTAGAAAGCCTTGCAACATGTTCTGAATGGTCAAATGTATAATGATCCTTGGCATCTATAGTCAGAATCAGCGCTTTTACAGTGCCCTCATAGGACAACAGTATATCCCGTTTGGCTATGTTAACCTGTTCTTCCAGGGATTTAGTCCTATACCGCAGTTTACTCTGCTCTAATTTCAGCTTCTCCTCTGCACGCTTCTTCTCCAGTCCCCTTTCTACAACCTTTAATACGTCATCCTTATCAAAAGGCTTTGTCAGATAATCAAATGCAGCAAAGCGTATTGCGCTTTTTGCCGTCTCAACGCTGGCATATGCTGTCAGTATCACTACCTCAATATCAGGTTTATTGTTTTTTATCTTCTTCAGGGTTGTTATACCGTCCATTTCAGGCATCATTATATCAACTATCACTAAATCAACAGGATTTTGAGATATAAAATCAAGGCCCTCAACCCCTCCGGAGACAACAGTGACATCATAATTGTCTTTTAATACAAACCTGAGAGCTTCTCTGGGTGAGAATTCATCATCAATTACAAGGATTCTCCCTTTATCTTTGTTCAATATGTTCTCCCTTAATTGGAATTGCAGCGCTCCTCCTGTCTATACCAGGCAACTTAATACTAAATCTATTGATGCCTGCTTCACTCCTAATATCAAGACTGCCTTTGTGGTTTTCAATAATTTTATGGCTTATTATAACATTTAATTCTTTTCCAAGATTATCAATGTCAAAGAGCGGCTTCAAAAGATTTTGTCTTTCATCCTCCGGAATTTTGTCTCCATTATATTTTAAAGATATCTCAACAGACGAACCACCCTCAAAAGTCATCTCAGCGTCCAAAGTAACAAAAGCCCCGTCCTGCATCCTGTCAGCTATATTAAGAACAAGATAATAAATTGCCTTTATCAGGAATTTCCTGTCAGCATCAATATAGACAGGCTTATCCATTCCATGAGCTAATATCTTGTATTTCTGAGACATTCTATTAGAGATATAATCCACAGCATCATTAATAATATTATTTACATCTTCCTTTTTGAAATTATATTCAGTCTTACTCGAAAAGATAATCAGTTTATCAATCAAGTCATCAAGACTGCGAATTGACTGAATAACCGTTGAAGAAAAAAAGCTATTTAGCTCTTCGTCGTCACTGTATTTATCTTTCATGACCTGTGTGTAGGTCTGTACTGATGTCAGGGGTGTCCTCACCTCATGGGCTATCTTGGCCATAAGGTCATTTATGGCCTCCAGCTTTTCTGCCCTCCTCTCCTGTTCCTCAAGCTTTTTGGTATCTGAGAGGTCAGTAAAGACAATTCCCGAACCAATAGGGTTTTTATTTTCATCAACAAGCCTGAAGCTGTTGATTCCTATTGGCATCTTATCCGGGTGGATTTTAATTTCATGACGTCTGTATGATGTGCCATCCACCATGGTTGCGTACAGAATATCTCCGAGCGGAGATGGAAGGCTTCTCAAGTCCCTGCCCATCATCTCAGAGGCTTCCTGATTTAGAAATTCAGCTGCCTGCTGGTTAAAAACGGTTATTTTCTCATTCTTATCAATTGCAATAACCCCGCTGTTCATACTTGAAAGAATATTTTTTGTAAACTCTTTCTGATACCATATCTGATAATAGAGGTCTATATCCTTAACTGCTACCGCGAGATAATTGCAAAATATATAGATTATCTCAAGCTCTTCCCTGTAAAAAGGCTCTTCCGTAATCTTATTGTCAATATTAAAGATTCCTATTAATTTCCCCTTGTATGTCATGGGAAATGAAAATGAACACTGAAGAAGTTCCATTTCTGATTTTATATTTATTGATTGTGCATCAACAGGATTAACGGGTTTATGTAAAATCCGTCCTGTCTTGGCAAGCCATGTTACAATGGCGCTGTCTTTTTTCAGCCTGATGCTCTCCGCTATATAAGGGTAAAGCCCATGGTGGGTTTTAACATAAAAACCTTCCTTATCTCTTAGCATAATAGACATCTTGCTCAACCGGGAAATTTCCATGATGGAATCCATAAAATAACTGAAGAGTTTTTGTATATCAAAACCTGCAGTCAGCATCTTGGCAAAGTTAACCAGTCTCTTTCTTTGAAACTCGGTGCCATTGAGGAAAGGTCTGCGTTCTGAAAACATATCTACATCAGATTTACTATGAACTGGCAGTTGTGCCGGCATGGAATCATGCCTTGTCTTTCTAAGCAGGCTTATCTCTTTTATAAACCTCTGCCTTTCGACTGCTCGCTCAACAACCGCAGGAAGTTCTGAGAGTATTGACTGAGTTTCAACAGAGGCAAAAACACTTTGCTGCATATTATCTAAAGTAAATTTATCAGGTTTATCCTGAACAATGAGTACAACCATATCATCATTAAGTTTATTCAGTAAATCCTCAACTGTTGATAGCTTGTATGAGACAGTGTCTATGAGGATTAAATATACGGGTATATTTACATGAAGGTCTTCAAGCTCTTCTATAGTTCTTACCGGATATATCATGTACTTTTTAAGAACCTCTTTTACCTTTGCTACAACTATGTCGTCCCTGTTACTAAGCAGTGCTAAAAGTTCCATATCTTATTTTTTGTCTTTTCCTTTCCTTTTTTTCAGTTATTGTTTCCATTTTCTGATTGTTCTGCTGTGCGCAAAGAAATTGTAAAAGCTGTTCCTTTTGACAATACGCTCTCCACTGCTATACTGCCGCCATGGTCATCGATAATCTTCTTGCTTATAGCCAGGCCCAGGCCAACTCCGATACCAGCAGCCTTTGTTGTATAAAACGGGTCAAAAATCCTTGTAATGTCTTCAGGTGATATACCATTGCCCGAATCAGCTATTTTTACCTCCACATTTTGACCGTTTGGATTAATACTAACCTTTAACACACCCTTTCCATTCATCGCATGGCAACTGTTGTTTATTATATTAACAAATGCCTGTTTCAGCTTTTCTGAATCGCCGGCCATGTTAATTTTAATTTTTCTGTAATCTTTTTCAACACAAATATCTTTTTTCTCCAGTTTAAGCCTGCCTTTTATGTATTCAAGTATCTCATCTACTAATGCAGTTAAATCAACTAATGCAGTTAAATCAACTTTATCATTATCAGCATACTGTGAAGCCTTGCCAGATGAAAAATCCATAAGGTCCTTTATAAGCCCGTCTATCCTTGCTATCTCACTGGTAACAATCTTTGAGAAGCTTTCCCTGAAGTCGGGATCAGAATATTTTTCAGGTATTAACTGGGCGAATATCTTTATTGAGGTAAGAGGGTTTCTTATTTCATGCGCAAATGTCCCGGACATCATGCCGACTGACGCAAGTCTTTCAGAAGAGACCTTTTCTTTATAGAGCCATGCGTTTTTTAAGGCAATTGTCGCCTCGTTAGAGATTGTGCCAAGGAGGTTTACATCTTCATCAGTAAAAATATCCCCGGATAACTTCTCTCCAAGAATCAACAGCACTTCCAATCTATTATCAATTAATATGCGCATTACAGCCTCACCGCTAAAGGTTTTCAGGGTATTTGTAATGTTATCTGCAGTCTCCTGTCCGAAGTCTTCACGGATTCGCTGAAGCTCATCCCTTATAATGACGTCATCAGATGTTTTGAGAAACTTAACAATCTGAGAGTTTTCATCTATTCTGAATTCTTTTTTAGCAGGTAGATTCGCAACGATATCCCCTGCCTGCAATTTCTTTTTATCCCTATCTTCTCCGAATACCCTGTAATAAACTACCTCATAGCCTCCACCCGGAACAGCAGTCAGGAGATAGATGTTTTTTAAACCCAGCGTCGTAAAAATTATGTCCCCGACAAAGCAGTATATTTTCCTTACATCAAACATTGAGGCAAGGTTCTGGCTGACTTCCCGTATAGTGGCATAATAATCATAGGTCTTCTTGTAGAAGAGTTTATCAACAAGAATTTGCATTTTGTTTCTAAGTGGATTAAAAAGCATGGCAATTACAAGGGCAGCAAAAATACTGACAGTAAAAGAATCCACATTTGCAAAGATAGAAAGCAGCTTTGTTATCACAAGCACAAGAACAATAAAAAACCCTGTGAGAAGACCAGAGGAGAGGGAATAGACCATTGTTCTTTTAATAGCAAGATTAACATCCATTGCTCTATATTTGACAATAGAATAAGCAACTAATGCTGTAAATAATATAACTAAGAAATCATGAGGCAAAATTTCTTTAACTCCATATGCAGAAATAAAATGAATAAAGCCAGCAACGCCAGCAAAAATAAATGCAATGAGTATGTATATCAGCTGGTTCTTTTTCAATCCAGTTGTTTCTTTGTATTTAATGAAAATTTTAATATATCCGAAAATAATTGCAAGTGCAAAAAAGAGAGAAAATAAATGATAAATTGGACCAGGTACAATAGCAAAAGTTAAACCAGTCGACTTAACATCTTCTATGAAAGATGGACTAAATAATAAAATTAAGAAAATACCAGAGCTTAGATAAAAGATTCTTAACCTGTTCTTTTCTTTTTTAATATGAGAAGTACCAATCAAGCTAAAAACAAAAAATAAAAAAGTTGGTGGAACTAAAACAGCAGCAATATATACTAATCTAGCAAAGAAAATTGCCTCTATATCAGTTTTAGCTAAAGCTGTTACAAATGGGAAAAGAGTCCATATCCCGATTAAAAAGGTAAGAATAGCAAAAGATTTATTTATATTGCTTCTTGGATTTTTAAAATAAACAAAAGTTGCTAATATTACACACGTAACAAGCGCTATTAAAGATGAGATAGAAAAAATATTCATCTTTTAAACCTTGTATTATTTACATAATAAGAAACAAGTTTTGTAATAAATTTCTTTGTAATCTTGGGGCATTTCATTTTTGTTTTATTTAATATTTTTTGAGTATTTTTATCCGAGAATACAGGTTCCTTCCGTTAAATATAGGATATAACATCTTTTATATTTAAACTTCCCTTTTGTGGTATATCTATATCGAATTCATTCTCAACTTCAAAAATGACTCTTAAAGAATCAAAGGAATCTATACCCAAATGATCCCCAAGTAGAGAGGATTTTTTAATATTATCTGTTTTCAAACCCAATCTATCTGCTAAAATTTTCTTGACCTTACCTTCAATAGTGTTTTTATCTACATTTGTTATATAGTCACCCATCTTTTTCTACTCTATATAAACCTTTATATATTATATAAACCTCCTAATAATAAGACACGCACTATTATTCCCAATACCACAAGAATTTAATAGAATTGTATTCATCCTTGCCTTTCGAAATTTATTAGGCACATAGTCTAAATCATATTCAGGGTCAGGATACTCATAATTAATTGTAGGTGGTATAAGATTATTCTCTAGAGCAAGAACGCAGGAAACTCCCTCAATGGCTCCAGATGCATCAACAGTATGTCTCATCATTGATTTAATCGAGCTGACAGATAGGTTATAGGACATTCCTTTTCACAGCATGAGAGAAAATAAGGCGGGAAGGACTTTGAAGGTTTTAGTAAATAGTCTCCAGGCAAAGGCTGAAACACTGAAATAATCAGCTCCAAGCCGGCTCGTTTACAGGAACCCTTGTTCAAAAGCAATAGGCGCCTCCTTCCTTTTCAGTGTTAAATCATTCCTTATCAAATTAACCACAATATTGTAAAAATGTAAAAAAATCCTACATGTAAGTCTGTTCTATTTTTTAACAGATTTTAGAAAAAAAATCAAGTAAAATAAGGCTTTCCGGTTTTATGTTATTGCCTCAACGCAGTTGTCATTCCGACTTGTTCGGAATCATTCTTTAAAGAAGGATGCTGGACAAGCCTGCCTGCCGGCAGGCAGGCCAGCATGACAGACATGAATAATTAAAGAGGCAGTATAGCATTTCCAATAGGACATTTCTATTTTGGCTGTTTAGGACATTATCATTTTGGTATTAATAGTAGAATAAGGGTTTCACCCTTTCTCTTTAAGGTAATATCTACGATTTTCAAGTTAACAAATTAGAAAATAATGAAGATTGAATTCTCAGTTCGTAAACTTTTCTTAGCCAATAATATATAATAGGTATCTGCAACTACATAGTAGTTTTAGCTTCACATAATAAATAAGCGGGGAATACGTTCAGCATGAGGGTTCAAATTAAATGCAAGGAGTGCACAGGAAATTTAGAATTAATTATAGGCTGAAGAAATATCCACCTTTGCTGCATGGAGTGCGGCAGAAATTATCCAATTAAAGAATATATCAATGAGATAGACGAAAAGATTTGGGCAAAGATATCATGTTGTCCCTCTGACAGAGTGTGAACTATTACAAGTTATTCGTTGTATATTAATTGTTATTTGTTATAAATTATAACTAATAACTAAATTCGCGTTGACAAAGAAAGGCATTTTAGAGTATCATTTTATCCTCTCATTATAGATAGAATAATATGAAAACCTTTCTTGCTAAAAACACAGATATTGTAAAGAAATGGCATGTTGTAGATGCTGACGGCATGGTGTTGGGAAGACTTGCTTCCAGGGTCGCATCCATATTAAAAGGCAAGACCAAACCGATATATACCCCTAATATAGACACAGGGGATTTTGTCGTTATTGTTAATGCTGAAAAGATACGAATTACAGGCAACAAGCTTGAAAATAAAATATACTATCATCATTCAGGTTATCCAGGCGGTATTAAAAAGAAACCCGCAAAAGACTTGATGAAAAAAATGCCTGAAAAGATAATTTTCTCTGCTATCCATGGCATGCTTCCAAAAAACAAACTTGGCAGGCTACAGCTGAAAAAATTAAAAGTTTACGCCGGTCCAAACCACCCGCATAAGGCACAAAATCCTGAGGCATTAAAACTAACGAGGTCGTTAACGGCCTCTGATTACACAGATGAAACGGCAAATTACACAGATAAAAAAATAACTTAAATCGGAGTAATCGTCTTTTAAAATCAGTGTAATCAGCTAAAAAGAACTTTTTAGCAGGAGGCACATTGCAAACAACCGAAATAAAATACAGCGCTACTGGCAGAAGAAAGAAATCTACCGCACAGGTAGTATTAAAACCCGGCAAAGGCGATATTAATATAAATAAAAAATCTCTTGACAAGTATTTTTCTTCTGAAACCATGAAGATGATTGTAAAACAGCCTTTGGATACAGTCGCGGTTACAGGTAAATATGATGTACTGGTTAAAGTCAACGGCGGCGGCACATCAGGACAGGCAGGTGCAATAAGACATGGTATTGCAAGGGCGCTGGTACAGCTCAACTCTGACTTCAGAGGAAAACTTAAAAAAGAAGGGCTGATGACAAGAGATCCTCGTGTCAAGGAAAGAAAGAAGTACGGCCAGAAAGGCGCCAGAAAACGCTTCCAGTTCTCAAAGAGATAATTCAAAAAGCCGTAATGGGTAACGCGTAATGCGTAATCAGTACGACAAAAATCGAACTATTTCAATAAGCCTTTTTTATTCACTCATCACTCATCACTCATCACAGATTACGGTTTCTCTATGTTAAAGGTTGCTATAATAGGCGGAAGCGGTTACACAGGCGGTGAACTATTACGGCTGCTCAAACAGCACCCGTACGTGAAGATAACAGTAGTTACTTCAGAGCGCTTCAAAGGCAAGCGGGTTTCAGATCTGTTTCCTAACTTAAAGAACTGCCGTTTAAAGTTTGAACCATTAAAGATTAAAAACATAGCGAAAAAGGCAGACCTGTTCTTTGTCTGTCTCCCTCATAAAACATCTCAGGGAATCGTTGCCAGCCTTTATAAAACCGGCAAAAAAGTAATAGACCTTTCAGCTGACTACAGATTGAAGAGCGCGGTAATATACAGGAAATGGTACGAGACAAGGCACATGTTTCCGGCGCTTTTAAAAAAGGCCGTTTATGGACTGCCTGAGCTTTACAGAAAGAAAATTAAAAACGCATCAATAGTGGCAAACCCGGGTTGTTACCCGACAGGCGCAATACTGGGCCTCGCTCCTATAATGAAGAATGCCGCGTTTGATTTTAACTCTATAATTGTGGATTCAAAATCAGGGGTATCGGGTGCCGGACGGAACCCTGCGCCTCCTTTTATGTTTTCTGAAGTGAATGAATCTGTAAAGGCATATGCTGTTACAATTCACCGCCATACGCCGGAAATTGAACAGGAATTGAGTTTCCTGTCAAAGAAAAAAATCACAATCAATTTTACCCCGCATCTTATACCTGTGGACAGGGGTATATTAAGCACTATTTATGTTCAGCTTAAAAAGAAAACAAAGCCGGTTGACATTAAAGGAATATACAAAAAATATTACGCAAATGAGCTTTTTGTAAATGTACTGGACAAAGAATATCCAAACACAAAAACTGTCACCGGTACAAATTCGTGTACTATTGCCCTTTTTGCCAACAAGCGCAAAAATTCCCTCATAATAGTAACTGCAATTGATAATCTTTTAAAGGGTGCTTCGGGTCAGGCCGTGCAGAACATGAATATTATGTACGGCTTTAACGAATCAACCGCTCTCAAGACGGTTTCAATTTATCCATAATGATAATTCCAGGATTTAAGTTCTCAGGCATATCAGCAGGAATAAAGAAAACAAAAAAAAAGGACCTCGCCTTAATAGTCTCTGAATCAATGGCTGTAGCCGCAGGTGTTTTTACCTCTAATAAAATCAAGGCAGCCCCGGTACACCTAGACATAGAGCGCATCCGCAGCAGAAAGGGCCTGGCAATCATTATAAACAGCGGCAATGCAAACGCGTGCACCGGCCTGCAGGGACTAAAAGATGCAAAGAAGATGGCTTTCGTAACTGCCAGAGAATTAGGTATCCATCCTGAACTTGTCTACGTAGCATCCACAGGAATTATAGGCAGACCTCTTCCAATGAAGAAATTTAAAAAGGCTGTACCCCGGGCTGTAAAAAAACTGTCTGCTAAATCAATAAATGATGCGGCAACCGCAATGATGACCACTGACACCTTTTCAAAGATATTTTCAAAGAAAATAAAAATATCAGGAAAGACAGGAACAATCGCCGGTATTGCAAAAGGCGCGGGGATGATATCCCCGGACATGGCTACGATGCTATGCTTTTTATTTACTGACATTGTTATAGACGCCAATGCGCTCGATTCGGCCCTCCGCAAGGCAGTAAAAAAATCATTTAACAGATTAATAATTGACAATGACATGAGTACAAATGACACTGTGCTGATAATGGCAAATAGCAGGTTGAAAAACAGTTTGATAAAAAAGAACTCCCGTTCTTATTTAAAATTTGAAAATGCATTGAGCGAGGTAACATACAATCTGTCAAAGATGATTGCCATGGATGCCGAAGGCGCAACAAAATTAATTGAGATAAATGTAAAAAGGGCCAGAACCGAATCTGACGCGGACAAGGTTTCCAGGGCAATTGCCAATTCACTTCTTGTAAAAACTACTCTATACGGGGAAAATCCAAACTGGGGAAGGATAATGGCAGCAATCGGTTATGCGGGGATAGAGATTAAGGAACAGAAAATCAACATATATATTAATAACTTCAAGGTGGTTAACAAAGGCATTGGAACACACAGAGATAGGGTTCTTAAAAACCTCCTTTCAAAGAAGGAAATCACTATTGCCGTAGATTTAGGGCTTGGAAGAAAACAGGCAAAGGTGCTCACATGTGACTTAACAGAAAAGTATGTGAAAATCAATGCCAGTTATGTGACCTGAAAACTTGACAGAAATCAATCAGTAAGATATTTTAATGTTATATTGTTTTATTTAAAGAACATGGGAGGTTTGGAAATGAAAAAAATACTTTATTTTTTCCTTATTATTATCTTGATTTATTTTGCCACGTCAGTAAACCCCGATGGAACTGTTTTCTCTAACTGGGCAAATGCGCAGGATACAGACCGTGAAGAATACATCATAAAAAAAGGTGATACCCTCTGGGATATTTCAGACAGCAAACTGCGGGACAATTTTCTCTGGCCAAATTTATGGAGGGTAAACCCCCAGATAAAAAATCCCGACTTTATCTACCCTGGCAACAGGATAAATATTCCCACAAAGGAAGAACTGATGCGTCTGCAAGCTAAACCCCGAGTTGCCGTAAAACCCATAATCGCAAGAGAAAAACCTGTTATTGTATCACCGGTAAAAAAACCTAAAAAATATATTGTCAATAAGGACCGCCTAATCTCAAGTGGCTGGGTGTCAGACGAATTTCCAGATGTGGGAAAAATATTCAGTTCACCAAGCGGACAGAATATATTCGGCTTTGGCAGAAATGACCTGGTATATCTGGAGATTGATGAAAGCACAGCGATCGGAGACAGATTTTTTGCAATCAGGTCTATTAAAAAAGTCAGGCATCCCAAGACAGGGAAATCACTTGGACACCAGATAAGGGTAACCGGAATTTTAGAAGTCATCGGGATGGATGGCAAAGACAATAATGTGCCAAAGGCCAAAATAACCACTGCCTTTGAGGATCTCCAGATTGGCGATGGGCTAATGCCTTACACTGAAGTAGAGGCACCTCTTGTTCCGGATACTGTCAGAACACCGGATATTAGGGGTTATATCATTGAATCATACTTGAACTCTAAAATGATAAGCGAAGGCGACATGGTTTATCTTGACAAGGGACAGAATGACGGGCTTGAGGTCGGAGATGCCTTCTCCGCCCTTGTCCAGACACCTGTAGAAAGGTCTACAGGAAAGATACAGGTAATATCGCTTAAGCCTAAAACATCAGTAGCTGTGATACTGAAAAGCGAGCAGGATATAAATATAGGAGATATGTGGGGGAAGCAGTAAAAATCAAATATAAAAATGTAAAATGTTCGCCTCAGCGAATCCGCCTGAGGCTGGACAAAATTAAGGTTTTTTTATTTATAAAATTTTAATTATCTTTATTATTCCACATTTTTTTTGATATTTAAATCTTGATTTTTTTATGCGCTTACAAGTGTCTTAAGAGCCCTCAGCCTGCTGGGATGTTTTAGTTTCCTTAAAGCCTTTGCCTCAATCTGCCTTACCCTCTCCCTTGTGATTAAAAGGTGTCTGCCCACTTCCTCAAGGGTGTGATCTCTGTCTACCCCAATCCCGAACCTCATTCTTATCACCTTTTCCTCTTTAGGGGTTAAGGTGCCAAGGACTTTTTGTATATACCCTGATATTTCTTTTTTCTCTGCATCAGAATACGGAGAAGGACTGTTCTTATCACCAATAAAATCCTCCAGTTCAGTGTCTTCATCGCCCACAGGCGTCTGCAGGGCTATTGGATCCTGTATGGCCCTGAATACTTCTTCTACTTTTCTGTCCGGCACCTTGAGCTTAAAACCAATCTCTTCGTTAGTAGGCTCCCTGCCAAGAACCTGTGTAAGTTCCCTTGATGCCTTTGTAACCCTGTTATAAAACTCCATCATGTGAACAGGCACCCTGATAGTCTTAGTCTGGTCGATAAGTGCCCTTGTGATTGCCTGCCTTATCCACCACGTAGCGTATGTACTGAATTTAAACCCCTTCTCATGTTTGAACTTGTCCACTGCCTTCATAAGCCCTATATTCCCTTCCTGTATAAGGTCAAGAAGGGGCAAACCCCTGCCTACATAATTTTTGGCGATATTGACCACCAGTCTGAGATTTCGAGTAATCAGTTCATTCTTTGCCTCGCTCACAAAGGCATGTACTTTATAAATGCTTTCCCACATCGCTACCATCCGCTCAACATTTACGCCGATCTGCGATTCAACTAACCTAAAAGTCTTCTGCGTTTTCCTTGCAAGTTCCTCCAAGGCAGCAAGTTTTTTGGCTATTATTCTTTTTTTTCTTTTTTCTTCTCTTATGGCCCTTCTTAAAAAAAGAAGAGAGCCTCCAAAAGGAGCGAGCTCTTTTTTTAAAGTCCTTACCTCTTTAACAGCTCTCTTGAGTTTCTCCAGGACTATCTTTGTAACTTCGTCCCTGCGTTCCTCCTCTTCCAGGACTTCCTCATTGCTGTCAAGACTCCTTTCCACCTTCCTGGTTAAAGAGATACCTGAAAGAATCTTCCAGATTATGCTTTTCCCCTCATCTAATTTTTTAGCCAGCTCTACCTCTTCATCCTTTGTAAGGATGGAGATATCACCCATGGAATGGAAATAAGCCTGAACAAGGTCTTCTGTCTTTTCGTATACCTGAACCTCCTCTTTCTCTTTCTCTACCTCTCCAAGGTGTGCTGCATCTTCGTAATCAACAACACGAACCCCCATATCATGAAGGAGATCCATTAAATCCTCTACCTCGTCAGGCGTAAAAAACTCCGAAGGCAGTGCGTCGTTTATCTCATCATAGGTGAGTACCCCTCGTCTTTTGCCTACTTCGATAATTTCATCAAATATGTATTTTTCTCTCATATCTCCCTATCTAAATTAGATAAATTTTAATTTTAACAAAATTTTGACCAAAAGTCAAAAAAATCAATTTTTATTCTTTATTTTCAACATTATGAACTGCTTGTATTCCCTAGTTCCACATGTAACAACAAAAAAAAGCCCACCATTTAAAATAAAAGGTGGACTTTTTCGTTTTGCTAATTTTTCAAGCTGTCGGTTTTCTATTTTGAAAAATTCCAAGTTTTGACAGAACTGCAGGTATTAGTTAAAGGGGGTCAAGGCTCACGGTCTATTAGTACTGGTTAGCTCAATCCGTCACCGGACTTACACATCCAGCCTATCAAAGTGGTAGTCTACCACAGACCTTTAGTACCGATTTCTCGGTAGGGAGATCTAATCTTGGGGGATGCTTCCCTCTTAGATGCATTCAGCGGTTATCCCTTCCGAACATAGCTACTGGGCG
>JAZFSN010000007.1:0-9529 GCA_036446195.1 Thermodesulfovibrionia bacterium
GCTTTAATGGTAAAGGATTTCGCTGTATTTTTGTCATCTGTTTCATTATACCTCGCTGTCACTTTATCTCCAATTTTTATGTCAGTGATTGACGTCTTCATTGTACACTGAATAATTTTTGTTTTATCCTCAACAGTGATAATAACTTCCCTGTCTTTTTTCCTGACCGTTACCGTATTGTTTCCTGTATCGATTGCTGTAACATTGCCCGTAATCTGCCTTGCCTTTGAAGAAGTCGTTTCTTCAGATGCAAACAGAACCTTGGCAAAGGTCATAACTAAAAGCAGAGATATAACAAAAACAGCAAGTCTTTTCATAATGCACCGCCTCCTTTTCAAATTTCTGTCATTTTTCAATCAAACCCCGTCAAACCTTACAAGCGTACCCCTCCTGGAGCCATATCTGAATACTGTTATCCCCTTGCACCCTTTTTCATACGCAAGCAAAAATGCCCTGGCCACGTCTTCCCTTGTTGCTCTGTGTTTAAAATTAATCGTCTTTGAAACTGCATTGTCTGTAAATTCCTGAAAAGCAGACTGAACTTCTATATGGTCTTCAGGGGATAGTTCATGAGCGGTTACAAAAAGCCTTTTCACATCACGTGGAATTTCCCTAAAACCCCGTAAACTGCCTTTTAAGCCAATCCTTTCAATAAGCTCAGGGCTGTAAAATCCTCTTTTCTTTGCAACCTCAAGAAAATAAGGATGTATTTCATTAAGCTCTGTGTTCAGGACAAGCCTTTTATAGGCTATTGCAAAAAGCGGTTCAATCCCGCTTGAACAGCCTGCAATCAACGAAAGTGTACCTGTGGGCGCAATAGTTGTTGTTGTTGCATTTCTGAGTCCATTTGGATACGATTCGAGCCGTCCTCCCTTTAAGGATCTTTCAGGTGCATCATATATAGAGCCTTTAAAGTTCGGGAATGCCCCCCTTTGCTTTGCCAGTTCTGAAGATGCATTTCCTGCATGGTTTTTTATGAAGCTCATTATTTCACGAGCGAGCTTTAATGCTGACGGCGAATTATACCTGATGCCAAGTTTTATAAGCATATCAGCCCAGCCCATAACCCCAAGGCCTATTTTCCTGTTGCCTTTGTGCATTTTTTCTATTTCAGAAACAGGATATCTGTTTGCGTCAATAGTATTGTCCAGAAAACGCACGCCGAGCTTCACAAGAGACGCTAAAAGTTCCCAGTCAATCTCATATATCCGGGTTTCGGGTTTCGGGTTTCGGGTTTCGGGTTTTACAACCTTTGATAAATTAATTGAGCCCAGCACACAGGCCTCAAAAGGCAGGAGCGGCTGCTCGCCGCACGGATTGGTGCTTTCTATTTCTCCTATATGCGGAGTGGGGTTGTCCCTGTTAATCCTGTCAATAAAGATAAGGCCCGGGTCTCCGGTCTTCCATGCGCTTTCAACTATTTCATTGAAGACAATGTCTGCTTTCAGACTCCCTGTTACCAGTTTGCTGCGCGGATTAATCAGGTTGTATTCTGTCCTGTTCTTCAGTGCCTGCATAAATGCATTGGTTACTGCAACTGATATATTAAAATTTGTCAGTTCTTCTGCATGCCTCTTTATCTTGATAAATTCAATGATGTCAGGATGATCAATCCTCAGTATTCCCATATTGGCGCCTCTTCTTGCACCACCCTGCTTTATAACCTCGGTTGCCGTATTATATATCCTCATAAACGATACGGGTCCGCTGGCAACCCCGCCGGTTGATTTAACAATATCAGCCCGCGGCCGCAGCTTAGAAAAGGAAAAACCCGTGCCTCCGCCGCTTTGCAGTATCAGGGCAGCGCTCTTAAGCGAATCGAAAATATTCTTTATGGAATCATCAACAGGAAGGACAAAGCACGCAGCAAGCTGACCTATGTTTTTACCAGCATTTATAAGTGCAGGGGTATTGGGAAGAAAAAGCAGATTGCTCATTGCATCATAGAATTTCTGCTCCCATTCCTGTACATTTCCTTTGTAACGTGATTCAGAAGAGGCAATTGTGCGGGCTACTCTGTGAAACATCTCTTCCGGAGACTCAATGATACTGCCTCCTTCGTTCCTCAGAAGATATCGGGCTTTTAAAACCTTAAGGGCATTATCAGTTAGATACATAAGGAGATTATATCAAAAGATGACAATTTCTAAATCCCTAACTTAAAATGATATCAGGACACCAAATCCCCCGCTGTCAAAGGCAGTTTAGAATTCAGTATCCGGGAATTGGTTTGAAAGTCAGTAATAAGTGTTCAGGATTTGTTCCGGTTTACCCCGTTAGAAAGGCGAAGGCCTTCTAACGGGGTTTATTTGCTGACAGTAAATTAAAACTCATACTTATTGTGATATTCTATCTAATAATGGATAGGTATAAGTGATTAATTATATTATTTTCAGAAGTGTCACAATTATCATTGCGTGCCTGGTTTTATCTCTGCTGGTATCTGGATGCGCAGTAGTAAACAGCCGTGAGGATCACTGGTTTGGCAGGGACAAATTCTATCACTTTTCAATAGCGGCGGCTATTGGTGCAGGTGTCAGCTCTGCTGTTAATAAAAACGGGACATCCAACTGTAAAGCTCCGGTCATGGGTGTATCAGCAGCAATTGGACTCGGAATGGCTAAAGAACTGTATGACAGGAATATAAAGAAAACCTACTGGAGCTGGAAAGACATGTTCTGGAATCTGTTCGGTGGTACTGCAGGCAGTTTGGCGGTTTCCAGATGTGAGTAGGAGCCCGCATGAAATCTACTTCACAGTTAACTCCTTAATTTTAAATTTATCTGACTATCTCCGTCCCTACCCCTTTTTCAGTAAATATCTCCAGAAGCAGGGCATGAGGGATACGTCCGTCAATTATATGCGTCTTTTTAACCCCTGCCTTAAGCGCGTTCTGACATGCCTGAACCTTTGGCAGCATGCCACCTGAGATTGTGCCGTTTGATATAAGGGCCTTCATCTTTTTCTTATCCAGTGTCGGGATTAATTTGTTTTTTTTATCTTTTATGCCCTCTACATCTGTAAGAAGTATCAGTTTCTCTGATTTTAGGGCATAAGCAATCATGCCGGCAACATGGTCAGCATTTATATTCAGCGTCTCATTTTCATTCCCTGCGCTTATTGGAGCAATTACAGGGATACGACCGTCCTTTTTGATTGAAAGCAGTATCCCTGGATTAACTTTCTCCACTTCGCCAACAAGCCCGAGATTAATTATCTCAGGGGTACCTGTCTCATGTGAAAGCTTTTTTATGACCTTTTTCTTTGCCTTAATCAGATTTCTATCCTTTCCGCTCAGGCCCACTGCGCGGCCGCCATGACCATTTATCAAAGATACAATCTCTTTGTTCACAATACCCCTGAGTACCATTTCTACAACATCAATGGTTTCTTTGTCAGTAAACCGGTGTCCGTGAATAAAAGTCGGCTTCTTGCCCATTTTCTTCATGAATTTGCTTATCTCAGGCCCTCCGCCGTGTACAATGACCGGCCTGATACCGATAAAATTCAGAAGCACTATGTCCTGGGCAAACGCATCCTTCAGCTCTTCCTTAACCATGGCCGCACCGCCGTATTTAATAACAAAGGTCTTGCCGTAGAAATTTCTTATGTACGGAAGTGCCTCAATCAGAATATTTGCCTTTTCAATAATTTTTTTCATAACCATAAATTATACTTTATTCTCAGAATTTGTCCATATGATTTCTGTCAGTTGAGGTAAAATCAAGAAAATGCTTTCCTGCAGAATCAAATTCTGCCAACATATTGACTAAGTAGAATAAGTTGATTAGACTGTGACTATACTTATTGCAATGCAGGGAGGGGAATATAGGATATCCCACTTTCTCTCTTGATGTTTTCCCTGTCAATTTCGGATTGAACTTGAGACCGAAGCAAAATTGAGCAGCAACGTTAGGGCATATAGGTACTGTGAAAACTTTTAATAGGAGGTCTTTATATGAAATCAAAAGAAATTATTAAAGAAATAGATAATTTGGGTTTATCAGAGAAATTGATATTAGTTGAGGACATTTGGGATTCTATTGCTCGAAATAATGCTGAGCTACCAATGCCAGAATGGCAAAAAGCCGAATTAGATAAGAGGTATAGTGATTATAAAAATGGGAAATTAGAACTGCATGACTGGGAAGGTGTTCATGAGAAACTAAGGCATAAATATAAATGATTCTTCGTTACACGGATAGATCGAAAGACGATGTTGAATTGGCATTTAGGTGGTACGAAATACAAAGAAGAGGTCTTGGTTTTGAGTTTCTCGATTGTGTTGAGGCATCACTGAGTAAAATTCTCAAATTCCCCAAAATGTGTGAAATATGTTATTCCAACTTTAGAAGGTCTGTTATTAGAAGATTTCCTTTCTCAATATTTTACACAATCGAAGACAAAGAAATTGTTATTCATTCTGTTTTTGATAATAGGCAGGACCCTAAAAAACGACCCTAAAAAGAAAAAAGAAAGGGGTCTGCCCTTGACAGGCTGTTGACATAGGACAAATAAAAGCCTAACAAAAAAATACCAGACTGCGCTACCCGCCAGCTTAATCGAAAGTTGGTTACCTTCGGTTAGTTTTTAGGTTGCTGACAGTCTGTGCCATTAATCCGCTTGCTGGTTATCAGGTCGTTAAACGGCTAACTTTCTTCTCCAAGTAACTCACAAAGTTCCGTCTACAAAGTTCCCTGAGTAATAATTTTCTCTATAACTTATTAAATTTCAAAATAAATCTCATTTTATTTTTACATCCATTTGACAATTAGGGTTTAAGTAATATTATATACTGTTATATACATAACGGTACTTTATTTTCCCCATTTTTTATAAGCAAGAATTTAGGCGGCTATGCAAATCAGACTAAAATTATTACCAGGGCAGAAAGGAACAAAGAAACTATTACAGCAATATGGTACCCAACTGGTATGCGTTCGCTATCGCTATGATACAGAACGAAAGAAGCGATTTAAGACTGTTGAACTGATTGTTGACGAGATCCCGTGGCAACCAAAGGCCAAAAAAACAAAGGTGGATAAGATTGCCAATATGGATAAAATTGTAGGAGTACGTATTGGGCACAGTGAAACAGAATTAAGGAATCTTATTAGAAATGCTGGAGGAAAATGGAAGCCAGAAGAAAAAATATGGGAACTGCCTTACAGGAAAATTATAGAACTTGGCCTTAATAAACGGACGGTAACTTGATATTTGCAAATAATAATAGATGCTTTTGGATACAAAAATGCTAAATAGATGATTATTCTCGTTGCAGACATATAATTTTATATAGCTAATAGTGAAATTCAAATATTACAGCCTGCATCCAATAATATATGCTTTAATATATTACTATATGCTTTTTAATGATAGTAATGGGAAATTTTAAAACTGTCCCTTACCCAGACTCAGTTACTTCCTTTAGTCCGCAACCAAGCCGTCATTAGGGATTACAGAGTATACCTGCTACCAAACAGCTTTACTGGGTTGAAATGATCGTTCATTTAGAAACTAATCGGAAAGACAGCAAACCAGTAAATTATTCAGGTGGTCCATTCAGTGACAAAAGTGGCGGGTTAATATTATTTGAAGCAGAAAATATAGAAGCCGCCGCAGAGTTGGCTATGAATGATCCATTTATTGTTAGAGAAGCAATTGAAACCAAATGGATAAAGGAATGGATTCGAGAATAATAAAAAAAGACAACTATCAGGATAAAACAGAATTATATCCCATATGGGCTATAAAAACTAATTGACTGTTATGGCCCGTATGGGCTATTATATTTTCAGGAGGTAATAACTATGGCAAAATCATCAACAGTGAGGGCAAGAATCGAACCTGACCTTAAAGTAGACGTAGAAAGGCTTTTCAGCAAACTGGGTATCTCCACAACAGAGGCCATTAATCTATTTTACAGACAGGTAAAATTAAGAAATGGGATACCTTTTAACGTTGTTATTCCTAACAAAACAACTGAAAAAATATTTAAAGATACAGATATATGCCGAAATCTTATTCGTTGTGACGACACTGATGATATGTTCAAAAAGTTGGGAATATAAATGTTAAAACCAGCTTACACCAGGCAGTTTGCAAAAGATATCAAAAGGATGCAAAAGAGGGGAAAGTCACAAGAAAAAATAAAAGAGATTATTAAAAAACTTATTAATGAAAAGCGACTTTCACATCGCCATAAGGACCACAAACTTATTGGCAATTATAAAGACAGACGAGAATGCCATATCGAGCCTGATTGGCTGTTGATTTATAAAATATCAAGTGCTGAAATAATTTTTGAGAGAACAGGTAGCCATTCGGACTTATTTGAGTAAAGATGAACGAACGAGTGCCACAGGGCACTTTTTGCATTTTGTTGTTTTCAATAAACCATTTGTCTTTCTACATATTGTACTTTTACAGGCATTCATCAAGTTAACCCTGCGTTAAACAGCTAATTTTCTTCTCCCAACAATTCATCAATCTTTGCCCCTATATCCTCAGCTTTCATAAGGGTTGTGCCAACAAGTATGGCATCGACTCTTATGGATTCAAGCGCCTTAACATCATTCCTGGTATTTATCCCGCTTTCACTTACTATGATTTTGCCGTCAGGGATATCCTTCACCAGTTCAAAGGTTGTACTAAGGCTTGTCATTAAAGTGTTTAAATTTCTGTTGTTAATACCTATTATATCTGCTTCACAGGACAGTGCTGTGTCAAGCTCTTTCAGGTTATGAACCTCCACAAGGCACTCAAGAGAAAGTTCTTTTGATAAACCCAGAAGGTCAGTCAGCTGGTACTTGTCGAGTACAGCCACGATCAAAAGGATAGCATCAGCACCCCCTGCCCTTGATTCATAAACCTGATACTCATCACTAATAAAGTCTTTCCTCAGGAGAGGCTTTACAGTTTTTTGTCTTACAATACCAAGATAATCAAGACTGCCCTCAAAAAAACGCTGGTCGGTCAGGACTGATACGGCATTAACATCCTTTCTGTCATAAATGGAAATGATTTCAGATATGTTGAAGTCTTTTCTTATTATTCCTTCTGACGGAGATGCCTTTTTAAGTTCTGCAATCAGATTTACCGGCTGACTTTGCTCCCTTTTGATAGCCTCCTTAAAGGGTCTTGTAGCTTCAACCTCTCTTGACCTTGCCTTTAAATCATTTAAAGGGACAGTATTTTTACTGTGTTTCAGTTCTTCCCTTTTGTTTCTTAAAATCTCCTGAAGGATATCCATTTATCAGAATTCTAAAGAACAAAAGATTTTTTTTCAAGCTTGCATGCTTTAGCAGACTTTTTGCCTACTTGATAAAGAGGCTTTTGATAGTATGAGCGCACACTGCGATTGTTCTTCAAACAGGATTTTGATATCTCATGGCAATACTAAACAAAGTTTATACCAAATTATTCAAATACCATGGTCCTGAAAAAATAAAATATGTTTAATTACCCTGAAAATAGCTAAAAAATTGAATGACAAAAAAGGGGGAACTTCAACTGCAAGAATTATATTGCATTTTCTTTTAATCAGGATTATACTGCTACAATGGATAAATAAGTACGCAATCTCAGTATCTTGAGGTAATCTGTAAATCAAGAGTACTAAACAGGGAGTGCGGTAATGAATTTTAATGTCAGTGACGAAATTCGGAAGCAAACCACACAATGCCAGTCTGACTTTATCTGTTTAACATATTTAAATAAAGGGGAAACCCCTATGTGTGACAACGACAATCCTATGTGCCCTGTTGAGAGCTTTATTGAAGGCGATGGCGTTTTCGTCAAAACTAAAGATCCTAACACCTGTCTTTATATGATGTCCTTCGGCTACGGGTATATATGCAATTGTCCTACAAGGTGTGAAATTTACCGGCGCTACGGGCAATAAAAGGATAATTCACATCGGTAAAGCTTCTTAAATTATTATGGAGGTTCAACCTCCATAATAGTCTTCTGATGAAAGGAATCATAATAATCAATGGAATCTTTTGAAACATTAGGGTTATCTGAAGGGGCGTTGAAGGTTCTAAAACGGAAGGGATTTGAAGAGCCCACACCCATTCAGGTAAAGATTATACCGGCCATCCTTGCGGGGAAAAAGGATATTGTCGGCCAGGCCCAGACCGGAACGGGTAAAACCGCAGCGTTCGGCCTTCCCATCATTGAACTTCTGCAGGAAAAATCAAAAATAGTCCAGGCCCTTATTCTGACTCCGACGAGAGAACTGGCTGTCCAGGTGGCTGAGGAGATTAATTCATTAAAAGGAAAGAAAAAGATGAGTATCGTTCCGATCTACGGAGGACAGTCTATAGACCTGCAGTTGAGAAGTTTAAGGAAAGGGATTGATATTGTTGTAGGCACGCCCGGCAGGATTCTCGACCACCTTGAGCGCCGCACATTAAAGCTCGACAAAATATCCTATTTGGTTCTGGACGAGGCTGATGAAATGCTGAACATGGGCTTTCTTGAAGATGTAAAAAAGATTATGGAAAATACCGGCGCTAAAAAAAGGACTCTGTTGTTTTCAGCCACGATGCCGCATGAAATACTTCAGATCGCCAAAAAACATATGCTGGAATATGATGTGATGAAGGTAACGAAGGGGCAGCTTACGGTAAGCAAAACAGACCAGATTTATTTTGAAGTTTCTGCAGCAGATAAATTTGAGGCCTTGTGCAGAATCATAGATATTGAAGAAGAGTTTTACGGCCTTGTCTTTTGCAGGACGAAAATCGATGTTGATACCGTGGGCAACCACCTGATTGAACGGGGCTATGATGCAGATGCTCTGCACGGGGATATGACACAAAGTATGAGAGAAAAAATACTGAACAAATTTAAAAAGCAGCTGATCAATATTCTTGTGGCAACTGATGTAGCAGCCAGGGGAATCGATGTTCAAAACCTTACCCATGTTATCAATTATGCCCTTCCCCAGGATCCGGAATCTTATGTTCACAGGATCGGCCGTACCGGACGGGCGGGCAAAGAAGGAACTGCCGTAACGTTTATTACACCACAGGAATACAGAAAACTTCAGTTTATCAAAAAAAGAGCAAAAACAGATATTCGCAAGGCAGTACTTCCAAAGGTTAAGGATGTCATTAAGACAAAAAAACTCAGGATTCAGGCTGATCTTACGGATATAGTAAAATCGCGTCCTAAGAGCGAATACATGGAAATGTCAAGAGAACTTCTGGAAAGAAATAGACCGGATGATATCCTGGCGGCCCTTCTGCAGTATTCTTTTCAGGATGAATTAAGTGAAAAAAGCTATACTGAAATAGAAGATGCGGTTGTAGACACGAAAGGTAAAACGCGGCTCTTTGTGACTCAGGGGAAACAGGATGGGTTAACACGCAGGAAACTTGTGGATTTTATCAATGATAAATGCAGGATTGCGAATGGAAAATTAAGGGATATTCAAATCCTGGATAAATTTTCTTTTGTGACTCTCCCTTTTCATGAAGCGGAAACAGTATTATCTTTTTTCAAAAAAAGAAAAAGAGGATCC
>JAZFSN010000008.1:0-6554 GCA_036446195.1 Thermodesulfovibrionia bacterium
GGACGGGGTATCAACTGCGGTCATTCCCGAGATATGTTAATCGGGAATCCAGAATCCACGTAGCACTTTACATTTCTGGATACCCGCTTTCGCGGGTATGACGAACGCGGCAAGCCACGGGGTATTAATCCCGAAAACAAATAAGCCATAAGCAGCGCAGGAGACAGGACTGCAAATCTACTAATGAAGAAGAAAAAAGACATGCCCTGTTTTTTTAATTAGGAGGAAACCTGACAAACTTATCCCAGTATTCAAACAGCTCTTTTGTCGCGTATAAATCGCCGAGGCAGTACCGGGCGATTTCGATATATTTACCCTCTTTAAAGAGGTCATTCACCTCATATCCGGTGATCCCTTCTTCCTTCGGACTTTTTATGCCGAATGCCTTGCACCACATATGAAGGCTGAATTTCCTCCTTACTGAGCCATAATAGGTAAGCTGGTCAAACAGGTCAACATGCGATGTGGCGCTGTAACGGTTGGGCATCAGGTCTTTTGTCGGGCTTATCTTATGGATTGCAGATCGCACAATAAGAAAAGGAGCGTCAAAACCCCTGCCGTTAAACGTAATTATCCGGTCATAATGTTTTACCGCCTCCCAGAACCTGCTAAGAATCCCTGCTTCAGTATCCGGAATAAACTCTATGCCGCCTTCTGTTAAGGGCTTCAGATGAGTCTCGGGTGACTGGAAATAAACAGCACCTTTGTTTGTATCAGGGTTTAGCATGCCTATTGCCACTATCTCGCCTGTGAGGGGTGAAAAGCCGAGGCCTTCTTTGACCGTTTTTATTTCTTCCTCTGTCTCTGCAAATTTCAGGAGGTATTCCTTTGACATGTCATCAAAGGACTCGAAATCTTTACCTATTGTCTCAATGTCAATTACAATTTTTTTGGACATAATTTAAGAGGTCGTTGAAAAACTCCTGAAATACTACAACGACCTCAGAGATTGTTGTATTTAGACTTTTTTGACAATCTCTTAAGCTCCTGAGAGTACACTCTTATATATTTCCAAACAAGATTTTGTCATTATTTCCTTAGTATAATGAGTGCAAACTGCTCGCCTGCCTGTACAACCAAGCCTTTTTCTTACTCCGGGCTCTGCAAGTAAATATTCAATCCGGGATGCCAGTATCTCAAAATCCTTTACCTTTATCACATAACCATTAACGTCATCCATGATTACCTCTGGCATCCCTCCCGTATTTGTCACTATTATTGGTTTGCCTGAAGAGAGAGACTCCAGCAATGTTAATCCAAAGGGCTCTAATGAGGTTGATGGATACACACAGATATCAGCAAGACTATAAAACGCTGGCATTTCCTTAAGCGAATAGAAATCGATAAATACATGTTTCTTTAAATCAAATGTCTTTACCAGTTCAATAAAATAGGCGATATCTTTTTCCTGTGACAGTTCCCAGTCAATAATGTTCTTGTTCCCTGCCATAACTAAAAGCACTTCAGGAAATCGCTTCTTTACCAGATTAATTGCCTTTATACTTACATCACATCCCTTAGCCAAACCCATTCTTGCAGGATGGAAGATTATTCTTTTATTCTTTAATCCTGGAAATTTTTTTAAGATATTCGCTGGCTTGATATCAGGGTGGAAAATATCTGTATCGATTCCATGGTGTATAACAGTTATCTTCCTCTCCTCACACCCTACACCCATAAGCTCTTTTTTAATGTAATGGCTGACAGCAATTATATGAGTCCAGTTTATTTCTCTTGTAAGTTTAAGGAATAAAATATCATCCCACACATTATGTGCTGTGAGGATGAGAGGAACACCTTTTTGAGATGATATCCCCTCGAGGATTTTTATGTGTATCTCACTGAAATAATGCATGTTGTGAACATGAATGATATCCGGCTTAATTTTATCAAGGAAGGCTTTATAGGTTTCTGTAATCTCTTCCTCAAGGGCTTCGAGTCCCCTCTTGACAAGCCAGTTAAGGTCAAGAAGTGGAGTTCGGTAAACAGCTACTCCCTTATATGTATCTTCCGCCTTTTCTACCTTAACAGCTCCTGTCAACAGCGCAACCTTGTGTCTTCTTTTGACTAACTCCGGAAGCAGTATGGTCAGGTGTGTTTCCACACCACCTATAATTGGCGGAAATCCCCAGTGCATTTGTGCAATTTTAAGACTCTTAGTCATCTCAGCGCTCCTTCTCAATATCAGTAGAATTCCTTAACAACATACGGGACTTTCTTTTTATACTTTTTACAGAAATTGACTTTCTTATTTGCATGTAATCTCTGCGAAACACCATAAACTTTAACTGGTAATTGGTCAGTTTTACGTTTGGAATGAAAATATAGATTAATCATCTCTTTGTTCATGTCTACAGATATATCAAATCCCCTAAATTTAATAGAAAATTTTATCGCCTTCCATTGAGAAGGGATCCGGGGATTAAAACACAGGATACCATCCCTGATTCTCACGCCTGCAAAACCGTTTATCAGGGCCTGCCAAACCCCTCCTAAGGAGGCTGCGTGTATACCAGCGTCTGTATTGCCATATATATTCTTTAAATCAGCATATGTAGCTATCTCAAAATAGTGACATGCCTTGTGCTCCTCTCCTACCTCTGCACCAATGGCTGCATAAATTGAGGCGCTGAGGGATGATTCGTGCAGTGTCCTCTTTTCATAAAAAAGATAGTTTCTCCACTTCACCTCTAACCTGAAAATATCTGGCAGGAGAAATAAAATCATTACTACGTCTGCCTGTTTAATGTATTGCGTGTTCCCAATATTACGTAAGTCTTTGGGGTAGAGAGGTAGAGAGTGGTGATCAAGCTCAGGTAAGGGGAGCTTTCTCTTTTTAAAAAATCCTTCAAATTGCTCTAATATTTTTGTCTTTTTTGAAATGGGAATATAAATTTTTGAAGCAATATGCCGCCAGTCTTCAATGTCAGATGATTTCAGGTTAATTTTTGCCATAAGTTTCTTTATCTTAGCAGGATATTTTTTCTGAAAAACCCTGCAGAGTTTTAGAGCCGTTCTAAGGTTCCACTGAACCAGGAGGTTTGTATAGGCATTGTTATTCACATCTTCATGAAATTCATCGGGTCCTATCACATTATTAATATCATACCTCTTTTTTCTTCGGTTATACTCTACCCTGCTTGCCCAGAATCTGGCTGCCTCCAGTATTATCTCAAGTCCATAATTAAGCAGGAAATCTATATCATTTGTTGCTGAGAAGTAATGGTTGACAGCATAGGCAATGTCCGCTGTAATATGGCATTCCTGTTCCATCGTTAGTACTTTTTGAATCTTACCACTGCTGTCTTTATACCAGGAAGGCGTTGTTTCTTCTCCTGTGTCAGCAGATTCCCATGGAAACATTACTCCTTTATAGCCTTTTCCCCTGGCAATCTTTCTGGCCTCGTTAAGCCGATTATAGCGATATAACAGGAGGTTTCTGGCAATGGACGGGTTTGTGTAAATAAAGAACGGTAAACAGAAGAGCTCTGTATCCCAGAATATATGCCCTCTATAGCCTTCGCCTGTCAGGGCCTTTGCACCTATACTGACATTGTCGCAATTCTTACTTGCAGCAATAAGCAAATGATAAATATTGAAACGGATTGCCCTCTCAATGTTCGGGTCACCATCTATTTCAATGTTTGCATTTTTCCATTTCCTTTTCCAGGCATTACAATGTTTGAGGAACAGTTGATTAAATCCTTCTTTTGCACTCCTGGAGGTAGAGTTAACAGCAGTTTTCTTTATTTTTTCCATAGAGACATTTCTTGTGGTGTGAAATGATAAATAATTTGTTATACAGGCAGTCTCTCCCTTTTTCAGTTGAAGCTTAAATGTCAAGTCAGGAGCATTGTAGGATTTCTCCCCTTTCTTTATAACGACCTGAATTCCATAAGTAATAAAGATATCCTTTTCAATTGTTTTTGTACACACACAGTTGACATTGCCACGTCTACTGAACTCAACCATGGTTACATGTCTTTTATCGCCTTCTGTAACAAGTCCTATGTTAATAATTGAAGTAGAAATAGAGTTTGTAAGAGTGAAGGAGGCATCTTCATCTAAAGGAGTGAGATAGACCTGCATTACTGCAGTATTTTTGTTGTGCATGCTGAAGAATCGCATTGATTGATAGTCAAATCTTTTTTTCCTCGCATTTGAGTATATTGTGTGCCGAACCAATATTCCTCTATACATATCAAGGATACGTTTATGATTTAATACATCCATTGCTGTTACCCCGAGTTTTTCTCCATCCACACTTACCCTTAAGTCAACAGGATTTGGTGCATTAATAAGCTCGGGTACCAGCGCTCGAGTCCCCTCGTATATGCCGGCAAAGAATGTCCCTGGATGGCAATTTGGAGGATTTTCCTCCAGGATGGAACGGCTTCCTATATAACCGTTACCCAGGGCAAATTGGGTTTCATGTATATTTTGTAACTCAGGGTCCCAACCTACTTCAAGGATTTGCCAGTGAGTATCAGACAGATAATTTGCAAAATAGTCTTCCATCTTCTATCTTTAATGTCCTCCAAATAAGGATATTAATTTATCATAATTAATTTCTTTAAGATCTTTAACAACTATATCAGCCTCTTCTAATCTCCGGGGGGCATTGTAACGGTCTATCCCTACACATAACATCTTTGCCCTCTTTGCAGCCTCGACTCCAAGGATTGCATCTTCAAATACAACACAGTCTTTGGGTTTTAATCCCATTTCCTTAACAGCCATCAAAAAAATCTGTGGATGTGGTTTCCCTTTTGTAATGTCACCTCCATTAACCTCTGCGTCAAGAAGCTTTATAATGCCTATCCTCTTTAGAATATAGGGGGAGTTCTTGCTGGAAGATATTACTGCTATTTTAATACCCTTGTTTCCCAGTTCTTTTATCAACTTTACAGTTGCCTTGAAAACCGGGATTTTCTCTTTTTTTAGATATTCAAGAAAATACTTTTGTTTCTTATCGGTTGCCTTAATAAGTTCTTTAGTGGAAAGATCGGTTAAGATAGCCCTGCCGCCGTCAGTACGCGGGATTCCATCAACCTTTTCTTTATAATCCCGCAAGGTGAAATTCTTGCCGTATTCTTCAAACATTCGCTTCCACGCCTCGAAATGAATAGGCACAGTGTCTACTACAACACCATCTAAATCAAAAATTGCACCTTTGAATTCTCTATGTTGGTCCTGCTGCATACCTATTGAAACCTTATCCAAGTCATATATATATCTCTTTCCCCGGAGAGTGATATATTAACATGTCATTCAACTTTTTTATACGTATATCCAGACTTTTTTTGTCAGAAACTTGAAAATAACATTAATTTTGAGCTATAGTAAATTTCTATATTTTTTTATTTTTTCTCTCTTCATTACCAGGTTATAACAAAGAATATTTTTGGAGGAATAAACACATGGAAAAAACGATAGAGATTCGCTGGCATGGCAGAGGCGGTCAGGGAACAGTCACAGCGGCAAAGGTGCTGGCAGATGCATGCCTTAAAGGCGGAAGGCATGTTCAGGCATTTCCCGAATACGGGCCTGAGAGGGCAGGAGCGCCGTTAAGGGCATATAACAGGGTAAGTTCTACTGAAATCAGGATGCACTGCCCTGTACTTCATCCACACCTGGTCAGTATAGCAGACGCAACACTTCTCGATGCTATTAACGTTACCGACGGCGCACTGGATGATACGATATTTATCGTCAATACATCAAAAGACCCGCAGGAAATCAGGGAAAAACTAAAAGCAAAGGCAGGCCAGAAGGTATTTACCATTAATGCTACAAAGATAGCGCTTGACTGCATAGGAAGGGCGCTTCCGAATGCATCCATGCTCGGCGCTATTAACAAGGCAATAAACTTTGTACCCCAGAATGAACTTTTAGAGACAGTTAAAAAGAGTTTCAGTAAAAAATTTTCACAGAAGATAATTGATGGAAATATTGAAGCTACAAAACGGGGATTTGAGGAGGTAAAACAGGGATGAAAGACCCATTATGGAAAAAACTTACCCCGGGCGCAGTTATTTTAGAGGGAGGAAATGCGGTCAAGTTCAAGACAGGCTCCTGGAGGGCCCTCAGGCCGAGATGGATTGAAGAAAACTGCATACAGTGCCTTTTTTGCTGGATGTTCTGTCCTGATATGGCAGTAATTGTAAAAGACGGCAAGAGGGCTGAATTTAACTACGACTACTGCAAAGGATGCGGCATCTGTGCCCTTGAATGTCCGGGGAAAAAAGGCAAGAAGGCCATCGTAATGGAAGAGGAGGGCAAATAATGGCAAAGATTGTTGCTGCAACAGGAAATGAGGCAGGAGCAGAAGCTCTGCGACAGGTCAACCCTGATGTATGCGCGGCCTACCCTATTACCCCTCAGACAGACATGATGCAGAGATTTGCCGATTTTGTCTCGAATGGAAAGGTTGATACAGAGGTAATTCTTGTAGAAAGCGAACATAGCGCTATGAGCGCGTGTATAGGCGCCTCGGCAGCAGGCGGGAGAGTTGTAACAGCAACCTCGGGTCCGGGGCTTGCGCTTATGTGGGA
>JAZFSN010000009.1:0-8148 GCA_036446195.1 Thermodesulfovibrionia bacterium
TATTTGATTTTGGTCTTCACCCTTAACCTTTTGCCCTTTCTCCTTCTACCTTGCTTTTTATGGGGTGAGTGACGGGGATTGAACCCGCGACCCTCTGAGCCACAGTCAGATGCTCTGCCAACTGAGCTACACTCACCAATTTAACGACAGTTAACAGTTCAATGTTGACCGTTGACGGTGAACGGATTTAGTTTAAATGGTTTATATTGGTTCTGTAAACCGTCATCTGATACAGTCAACAGGGTTATTCATGGCGCGCCTGAAGGGATTCGAACCCCTGGCCCGCTGCTTAGAAGGCAGCTGCTCTATCCAGCTGAGCTACAGGCGCAATATAGCAAATCGCTAATGGCTAATTGTAAACTGGTCGGGGCGAGAGGAGTTGAACCTCCGACATCCTGATCCCAAAGCAGGCGCGCTGCCAGACTGCGCTACGCCCCGATAAAATGTTTTCTAATACTCATTACTTAATATTACTACCAAATTGCAAATCTCTGTAGCCGTCTGGCTCCCGATACTCGGGATTAATTCAACTAGGGACTTTTGTGCACTATGCTTCAAAAGCCCAAGTTTCATTGAACAGACTGCGCTACGCCCCGATATACTAAGGTATAAGGTTTAAGGAATAGGGAAAATATTTTTTCTCTTTAGCCTTTTCCCTTTTACTATTTATCTTTTTCCCTGTCTTTAATGTCACTGCCCAGCAGGAAAATAAAATGATACCATTTTTTTGGATTATAAGTCCAAATATCGTTCCGACTATTCGGGACAATATTTGAATAACAAAAAAACAATAACGTATTTGATTAATTGACTTCACCCCATCAATGCTTTATATTTCTATAGTTATTATGGAGACTTCTATAAAAACAGTAGATTTCCTTATAATCGGAGGCGGTGTTGCGGGGTTAAGGGCAGCCATAGAGCTTGCCCCAAAGGGCAGCGTCATTGTTCTCACGAAGGATAAATCAACGGAAAGCAGTACTGGTTATGCTCAGGGAGGGATAGCTGTTGCCATTAGTGATGAGGATGAGGTCCGTATTCATTATGAAGATACCATAAAAGCGGGTGACGGGCTTTGCATGGAGGAAGCAGTAAAAATCCTTGTTGAAGAAGGCCCGGAATGCATACTTGAACTTATATCCTGGGGCGCTGAATTTGACAGGGAAGGGAGCAATCTTGCCTTTACAAGGGAAGCGGCGCATTCAAGGAAAAGGATTCTTCATTCACATGGTGATTCCACAGGAAGAGAGCTTGAACGCGTGCTTATTACCAAGGTTCGGACATTTCCGTCGGTTTCACGGTATGACTTTGCATTTACCCTTGATCTGATTATAGATGATAACAGATGTGTGGGGGCCACTGTGCGAAGAGGCAATAAAATAATAAATTTTTACGCAAAGGCAGTAATTCTTGCAACAGGAGGCGCCGGACAGCTTTTCTCAAGAACAACAAACCCGGCAATTTCAACTGGTGACGGCGTGGCAATTGCCTACAGGGCAGGCGCAGTGCTTGAGGACATGGAGTTCATCCAGTTTCATCCAACAAGTTTTTACTATCCATCTGCCCCTCAGTTCCTTCTAAGTGAAGCGCTTCGAGGTGAAGGAGCAGTTTTAAGGAATATATTTAAAGAGCAGTTTATGCAAAGATATCACAGGATGGCAGACCTTGCGCCAAGGGATGCGGTAGCAAGGGCAATTGTATCTGAAATGGTGAAGACAAACACAAAACATGTTTATTTAGACCTGACGCATCTTGATAAAGATTTTGTCAGAAAACGGTTCCCCCTTATTTATTCAACCTGCCTTAAATTCAAAGTTGACATATCTGAAGATTTAATTCCTGTGTCACCGGCTGCGCATTACATCATGGGCGGAGTGAAAACAAATCTCAATGGAGAGACATCTGTTCCAGGTCTTTTCGCGGCGGGTGAGGTTGCCTGCACAAGGGTACATGGCGCAAACCGTCTTGCCTCAAATAGCCTGCTTGAGGGACTTGTTTTCGGGGCAAGGACAGGTAAAAGCGCTGTTAAATACTCAAAAAATATAAAAATCCTGAATAACACTAAAATTCCAGTCCCAAATCAAAAAATAACTGTAACTGACCCCCTGGATTTAGACGGAATAAGGAATTCCATCAGGAAGCTGATGTGGGAGAAGGTAGGAATAATAAGATGCAGGGAATCACTAAGCGCTGCAAAAGAGCAGCTCAGGGAATTGGACTTTATACTAAAGGCTGATTTTCTCAGCAGAGATGAACTCGAATTAAAAAACATGCTTACAGCCGCTCATTTAATTACTGATTCTGCCCTCTTGAGAGAAGAAAGCATAGGAGCGCACTATCGCTCTGATTTTCAGGATAGAGGCGTAAACTGGCAGAGACATATTGCGTGCAATAATTATACGGGCGTACAATGGATTAATTAAGAAAAAGGGTCTGATATAAGATTAGAAATTAATCCCGATGTTTCGGGATGCATTAATACCGGAGACAAGATATGCGCAGGGTAAAGATAGTCTGTACCATTGGACCTTCGAGTAGTTCTAAAAAAACAATTAACGAACTGATAAAAGCAGGCATGAATGTTGCAAGGCTCAATTTTTCCCATGGTACACATAAGGAACACAGAAGGGCTGTGGGAAACATAAGAAAGGCCGGCATAAAATTTAATGTGCCTGTCGCGGTTCTTCAGGATTTAAAAGGGCTGAAGATAAGGGTAGGTTCCTTCAAGAACGGATTTATTATTCTTAAAAAAAATTCAACTCTGGTCCTGACTGTTAAGGATATTATAGGCGACAGCAAACAGATCTCGGTGTCATATCCCCGCCTGATTAAGGATGTGAAGATTGGAGATAAAATTCTTCTGGATGACGGACTGCTCCAGTTAAAGGTTACAGGCAAGGGAAAGGACAGATTGATTACAAAAGTTATAGAAGGCGGTGTCTTACGTGAAAAAAAGGGAGTCAATCTCCCCGGGACTACAATATCAGGTGCAGTCTTTACTAAAAAAGACCAGAAAGACCTTGAATTTGGTTTAAAGATGGGGGTTGACTATATTGCAATGTCTTTTGTCCATTCAAAAGATGATATCATGAAGGTGAAAAACTGGCTTAAGAAACGCAATGCAGACATACCGGTAATTGCAAAAATAGAAAGACCCCAGGCGCTTGAAAATATAGATGAGATTATTCAGATCTCGGACGGCCTCATGATTGCCAGGGGCGATCTCGGTGTTGAGGTCCCTCCGGAAAAGGTGCCTTTAATCCAGAAAGACCTCATAAAAAGATGCAATCTGGCAATGAAACCTGTAATAACTGCCACACAGATGCTTGAGTCAATGACAGAGCACATGAGGCCTACAAGGGCAGAGGCGGCAGATGTGGCAAATGCAGTGCTTGACGGAACTGATTCGCTTATGCTCTCGGCAGAGACTTCTATTGGTAAATACCCGGTTAAGGCGCTTAAAATGATGGACAGGATTATACGGTTTACAGAGACAGGTAAAATCCAGGCTTTAAGTCATCATGACTATATTTTTCAGCCTCTCGCTTCGGCGAGTCGCCTGGGGAGACAGGCTGATTCGCCCGAGGCGAAAAATACCTTTGCCCATGCTATTGCAGAGGCAGCATGCATATCAGCAATGGATATAAAGGCAAAGGCGATAGCCGCCTTCAGCCGGACAGGTTTTACTGCCCTTCTTGTATCAAAATTCAGACCTTACGTACCTGTTATTGGTTTTACTGTTAAAGAGCGTATCAGCAGAAAAATGAATCTATACTGGGGGGTAATTCCTCAGATTATGAAATTCCCCCACAGTACCGATGAAATGATATCTGAAACAGAAAAGGCCCTTCTTAAAAACGGCATGGTTGAAAAAGGGGATTCAATTGTGATAATCGCTACCTCTCCGTTTGCATTAGGCGGAAAGACCAATATCATGAAACTGCATAAGGTAGCTTTTTAATTACCTTTTCCTGCCATTGGGCTGAAATCAGGGTCAATCAGATATGCCTGCCTGAAATACTTCATGGCTGTATCCATTTTTTTTAACTCATAATAGGAATAGCCTATAAAATAAAGCACGTTTGGGTCTGGATGCCTCTTGACATAATCCTCCATTATTTCTATGGCTGACTCCATCTTGCCCTGAGCGTAAAGAGAATATGCCTTTTTAAGGGAGGTGCTGTCAGAGGTATTATTCGCTATGCAAACGGAAAAAGGTATTAAAAGTAAAAACATGACCAGTACGATAATTCTCATAATGTTCTCCTTTTATTTGGTTGGTTGCCATTATCATTAAACTAGTACACTGTTATATAATTAAATAAAATTTAAAAATTATTGTATCAAGCAGCTTCAGAACACCTGTCCCTAAAAGTATTTTAGTAATTAGAACAGAGAAGGTCAACAATCTTTTTACAAAACAAAAGATGACAAACTCGTAATAAATCCTGAAAAGCAGTTTTTTGTCATTCCCGTGAAAATGTGAATCCAGTTTTTTCGAGTAGTTACATGTTTCCTGGATACCCGCTTTCGCGGGTATGACGCGAATGCATCAAAGATATTGATTGAAAAAATTTAATTGATATGGTAAAAAGTTATATAACTCAAAATTTGAAAGGCAGAATTTTTTAAATTCCTTAACTTATTAATCTTCATTTTATTAACCACCTGATATCAATTATGGACAAGAGAGTATCAGTTATTGATAACGAATTAAAGGTAAAATCCCTTCATTCGGATGAAGTACCGAGGGATATCCTTTTACTTGTAAGACATTTCATCAAGACTGCTGAAGAACAGATCAATACGGGACACAAGGAGCTTTCTACAGAGGCAGAGGAGTATATTTTAGGTTGTGACTGGAATGGCAATGAAAAGGGGCTTGAATCTGCTGTTAAGAAGGCCTGTATTTTGTCAGAGGGGCAGGTTCTGCAGAGAGAGGATTTTGACCTTGGATACAGAGAGGTGAAATCCATAGGGCGGTTTATCGAGGAGAGGTTAAAGGGATTTATGCGGAATATAAAGAGCTTTGAGAAGTTTGATCTCTACGAGACTGTTATGCCGGAAGTTGAAAAGGCGTTAATACTAATGGTAATGAAAGAAACAAGAGGAAATCAGTCACGGGCAGCAAAACTCCTCGGCATAAACCGCAACACGTTAAGGGATAAAATAAAAAAATTCAAGATAAGCGTAAAATCGTAAATACCAAGCGCCCTGCAAGCTTTAACCTAAATTTTTAAAACCGTTATTCGTTATAAGTTATTAGTTATACGTATCAACAAATAACTATTGATTCACATATAAATAATGTCCGTTTTTTCGTCATTCCCGAAGGTTTTAATCGGGAATCCATATTTATTATATTATGGTTCCCCGCTTACGCGGGGACGACGTCTGGATTCCCCGATCAAGCCTGCCTGCCGGCAGGCAGGTCGTGGAATGACAGCACTATCAGTAATAGGACATTATTATTACGGCTATCAATAATAACAAATAACAAATAACGAATAACCAATAACTTATAACGAGCTTACCTTATTGTCTCAATTGCATATTCCTTTGATACCCTTGAAGGTGCTGACGGTATGGATGAAGGGTAACCAACAGGCACTATTGCTACGGGGCGCAGGTGGTGGGGCAGATTAAGAATCTTTGATACTTTTATTTCCTCAAATGCGCCTATCCAGACACTTCCAAGTCCGGCTTCATGCGCAACCAACATCATCCCCATAATGCTTGCCGCTACATCCTGAATAGTATATAGTTTTACACCCCTTTCCCTGTAATGCAGGCCAATCTGGCTGTCAGTACACGCTACTATTGAAAGAGGTGCTTTTGCTATAAAATTCTGATTTAAGCCGGCAGCAGCGAGTTTTTCCTTAGTTGTCTTATCAAAGACAAAATAGAACTTTCTTGCCTGAAGGTTGCCTGCGCTAGGTGCCCAGATTAAGGCCTCTTTAAGATTTTCAATGATGGAATCAGGGATTTTTTTTGGAAGAAATTTTCTTATGCTCCTTCGTTCTTTTACAGCATCCAGTATTTTCATTTTGCCCCCCCTCCATGGAACCCTGAAAAACGTTATTAGTTATTGGTTATTAGTTGTTATGTATAACGAATAACAAAATTCTATAATTTCAAAAGGGCAAGTCCTGAGACAGGGTCAATCTCCCTTACTGCATTAATTCCCTCTATCTCTATGATAATTACTTCAAGCACGAGGAATGTTTCTGATTCTTCCCTGAGACATCCAACCTTAACCATGTCTTTTTTCCCAAAGGCTCCGTGAAAGTGTATTTTGGGCTCGTCATTCTGCCAGAAAATCGTCCCGAGACCAATTACCTCGTGGCTTTCGCCAAGCTGCCTCCAAACCGGCTTTGGAGGCATTTCATCATTTTCAGGGCCAACAACAATGCGCCCTTTGCGTAATCCTCCAACCGTATAAAAAACTCCGGCCCTTATGTCTTCTTTTTTTGAGATACTTATAATATTTCCAAGCACATCGTCTCCGTCCTCAAATCTTACAACAATAACCCTTCCTGTTTTGCCAACCTGGTATTTCATATAACCTCCGTCTATTCTAAATTTATCCTTGAATTAAATGAATTGACGCAAAGACCTTTCAGATGATAAGTTATCTAAAATATTTTTAAGAGTCAAGTATATAGTTAAAGGTTTCACATTTCACGGTATTTCAGTGATGGAATCTGCTCTTGCTAAAGGCAAGATTATATATAAATTCGATAGTGGCTAATATTTGGTTAATATAACTGTGCAAAGCGGACTTGATACATTTATAAGAAATTTCCCCAGGGCATTAAAGGGCTCGCGACTGGGGCTTCTTGTACATCCGGCCTCTGTTAACAGGAGGCTTGAGCATGCAATTGACCTGTGTCTGAAATCTGAGAAGTTTAAATTGAAGGCGCTCTTCGGCCCTCAGCATGGAATATGCGGAGATACACAGGACAATATGGTGGAATGGAAGGGATTCAGGGATAAGCAGACAGGGCTTCCTGTATACAGTCTTTATAGCCATACCCGCAGGCCAGAGCCTGCAATGTTGAGGGATATTGACGTATTGGTAGTAGATATACAGGATGTTGGATCACGCTGCTACACATTCATATGGACACTGGAGCTTTGTATGCACGCATGTCTTGAAGCAGGCAAATCACTTGTTGTGCTTGACAGACCAAACCCTTTAGGAGGTCTGCATATCGAAGGCCCTGTGCTTGATATGCCTTTTTCATCTTTTGTTGGTCAGCGTCCCTTGCCAGTACGTCACGGCATGACAATCGGAGAGATAGGCAGTTATTTAAAAAATGAGTTCTATCCGTCCATGGATTTTCATATCATAACCATGCAGGGATGGAAGAGAAAAATGTGGTTTCATGATACAGGCCTGCCGTGGGTTATGCCTTCTCCTAACATGCCGACACTGGATACGGCAACTGTTTATCCCGGCATGTGCCTTCTGGAGGGCACTAATCTCAGTGAAGGGCGCGGAACAACAAGGCCTTTTGAAATATTTGGAGCACCTTTTATAGAGCCTGAGGTTCTGCTAAGACGTCTTAAGGAGTACAGACTTCCAGGCGTGGTTTTCAGGCCAATGTATTTTCAACCGACTTTTCAGAAGCATGCCGGCAGTATGTGCGGAGGGGCGCAGATTCATGTTACTGACAGGGAGAAGTTCAAACCATTTAAAACAGGGACTGCGGTTCTTAAGGCTGTCCGTGAGCTGTATCCAAAACATTTTCAATGGAAGAAACCGCCCTATGAGTATGAAACAGAAAAGATGCCGATTGATATACTTGCAGGGACAGACAGACTGAGAAAAGATATAGAAGCTGGCAAATCCCTTACACAGATGGAAATGTGGTGGAAAAAACAATGCCTTTTATTTCATAAAAAAGTTATAAGAAAGTATTTAATGTATAAGTAACGTAGAAACCAGCTAAAACTAATGAACATCCCTCAATTTCCGTCTTATTTACTTCTTGCGTTTCGAAGAAGATTTTACAATGAATTCGTGCATTTGTCGAAGCCACTCCAATTTTTTCTTTGGTGATATTTGCATGAATTTTAAAAGACGCTCTTTTTCTGTTTCCCATTTGAAAATCATATCTTCGCCTTAAGTTTTTTTATCATTTT
>JAZFSN010000010.1:0-3998 GCA_036446195.1 Thermodesulfovibrionia bacterium
GGGGTTTACAACGCTAAAGTTGCAGAGTTATAATGATTGGATGAATAAAAAAACCGTTGTATTTCTTGTTATAGTTGCTATAATTTTAGGATTTTTAATCGGCGGCAGTTTAAAGGTTTTTTCGCCCGGGCAGCCTTCTCAAACGCAGGCTTATCCTCCCCGCGTTTCAGAAGAACTTACAGGGGAGAATCTGGCGTTTTCAGATATAGTGAAAACTGTGGGTCCAACCGTTGTGAATATCTCTACCACCAAAACTATAAGGAAGAATCTCTCGCCTTTCAGGCACTTCTTCGAGAGTCCGTTCGGGGATTTTTTCGAGCCTTTCAGCATTCCAAAAAAGTGGAAGGAACAGAGTCTTGGTTCAGGTGTGCTGGTTTCGTCTGATGGTTATATCATGACAAACTATCATGTAGTGGATAAGGCAGATGAAATAAAGGTAACCCTTTTTAATAAGCAGAATTATAAAGGGAAAATTGTCGGTTTAGACCCCAAGACAGATATTGCAGTTATAAAGATTTCTGCTAAAGGGCTGATGGCTATAAAGTGGGGCAATTCAGACGGTATTCAGGTTGGAGAATTTGTGCTTGCATTTGGTAATCCTTACGGGTTCAGCCATACAGTTACCATGGGGATCGTAAGTGCAGTTGGCAGGGCTAACGTGGGAATTGCTGATTACGAGGACTTTATCCAGACCGATGCTGCTATAAACCCGGGTAATTCAGGCGGCCCCCTTGTCAATATAAGGGGAGAACTAATAGGCATAAACACAGCAATTTTTTCAAGAACGGGCGGTTATCAAGGCATTGGTTTTGCTGTTCCAAGCAATATGGCTGAATCCGTGATGAAACAGCTTATCAGGGAGGGCAGGGTAACAAGGGGGTGGATTGGCGTAACAATACAGGGCGTTAATGCCGAGCTTGCCATGGAGTTCGGTCTTGATAAGGCCGAAGGTGTTCTTGTCAGCGATGTTTTTAGGGGAAGCCCGGCAGAAAAGGCAGGCATTAAAAGAGGAGATATAATCATCGGGATTAACGGCAAACAAACCAGGAACGTTCAAACACTTAGAAACATAGTGGCCCAGAGCAAGGTTGGAAGTGCACTGAAATTGGAAGTTATTAGTGAAGGCAAGACCGTTTTTCTTAAAGTGACTACTGTAGAATTTCCAAAGGAGATGGTTGAAGTTAATACAGAAGAATCAGAAGAAGGCATGGCAGAAGAGAATGCGCTTGCAGGCTTCAGTGTAACATATTTAACAGCCGGGATAGCCAAACAGCTCGGCCTTTCGAGGGATGAGCAGGGTGTTGTAATCGTTAAGGTTGAACCTTACAGCGATGCTGACAAGGCAGGGCTTAAGAGAGGAGATGTAATTCATGAGATGAATAAAAAGAGAGTGATTAACCTAAGGGACTTTAATAATATAACTCCTAATATCAGGAAAGGTGATACAGTGCTTTTATTTATTAATAGAGGAGGGAAAAAATTTTATATTACTTTGAAGACATATTCTTAAAGAAAAGAGGTGAAATAATGATTTCCAGGATATTATTTTTACTTGTTTTTACGGTAGGCGGTTACCTGCTGGGAGTAAGGGAAGGCATGCAGTATGAAGGTATTATTTGGGGTGCCGGGATTGGCACAGTAGGACTTATTTTAGAGTTTTTGTTCAGCAAAACAAGTGCTGGCACTATTTTTAGCGGACTAATAGGTTTGTCTCTTGGAATCCTGTTTGCAAAATTACTCTACTATCCTATAAAAACCCTTTTTGGCAACTTAGATGATTTCTATGCCCAGGTTATACTTAATACTGTGTTCGGGTACAGTGGCTTACTGTTAGGGCTGAGGAAAGGCAAGGATTTTACAATGTACAGCATGATTAAATCTTTCAAAGGGGTTGAAGAAGAAAACATCAAGATTATTGATACAAGCGCTATAATCGATGGCAGGATAGCTGATGTGTGCGAGGCAGGTTTTGTGGAAGGGACGTTTATTCTACCGCAGTTTATCCTGCAGGAGCTTCAGCATATAGCGGATTCTTCGGATTCACTGAAAAGGGCAAGGGGCAGAAGAGGACTGGATGTCCTGCATAAGATCCAGAAGATGTCCACTATTACTGTAAAGATTGTTGATCAGGACTTTCCAAAGATAAAAGAGGTTGATGCTAAACTGGTTGCTTTGGCTAAAATGCTCAACGGTAAGATAATAACTAATGATTTTAATCTTAACAAAGTTGCTGAACTTCAGGGGGTATCAGTACTCAATATTAATGAACTGTCAAATGTCCTTAAACCAGTGGTACTGCCGGGTGAGAACATGAATGTCTTTATAATCAGAGAAGGCAAAGAATCCAGTCAGGGGGTTGCTTATCTTGAGGACGGCACAATGGTAGTTGTTGATAATGCAAGAAGTCTTATAAATAAAAACGTTGATGTAACTGTAACCAGTGTGCTTCAGACTACTGCGGGCAGAATGATATTTACAAGGCTTAAGGAAGAGTTGGAACGGGAAGAGTTGAAGATGGCAAGACACTGATGAGAACAAAGGCAGTTGCCATAGTCCCTGCAGCCGGTCTCGGCAAAAGGTTTGGCACTTCTGCACGAAAGCCGTTTGCAAAGGTAGCAGGTGTACCTCTTTTAATATATTCCTTGAAAAGATTTCAAGAGGAAAAGTCTATTGAAGAAATTATACCGGTGCTAAGAAAGGAAGATATTAAGATTGTACTTGAGCTTATCGAGAACAACGGTCTGAATAAGATAAATCAGATTGCTACTGGAGGCAAAGAAAGACAGGATTCTGTTCATAATGCTCTGAGGCTCATTAATGATGATTGTTTGATTTTAATCCACGACGGAGTAAGGCCGCTTGTTTCCGCAGGATTAATTGAGAGGCTCTTGCAGGAGATGAAAGGGCCTGAATCGGCCCGTAACGAGATTGACGGTGTTGTTCCCGGGCTTCCAATGAAGGAAACCTTGAAAGAAGTCGATACAGAAGATCTTGTTCTGTCTACTGTCCAGAGGGATAAATTCCTGGCGATTCAAACACCTCAGGTTTTTCCCTCTGAGGTAATTAAAAAGGCCTATGATGTGGCGTTTAGAGATGGTTTCCATGCAACAGATGACTCAGCTCTTGTGGAGAGAACAGGCGGCAGGGTAAGGGTAATAATGGGGGATCCGTTTAATATAAAGGTTACCACTCCTGAGGATATGGATATGGTGGAATACATACTTAAAAAAATAAATTTATAATTATTCAGCCACTAATTTACACGAATTAACTCGATACTAGTGTAGTGCGTCATAAATAACTTTATATAATTCTGTCATTCCCGTCTGCCTGTCCGGTAGGCAGGCTTGTCGGGAATCCTTATTTTAAAAGGAGAAAGATTCCGGTCCCCGATAATGTCGGGACAGGCAAGCCGGAATGACACTTCAAAAAAAGTAAAGAAGCATTAGACGCATTACAATAGATGTTTGTTGAAAAGACGAAGAATGAGAGAAGGGGGATGAGGGACGAATCGTCTTTCGTCCATCGAAATATCTGCATGAGCTTATTATGAGAATCGGTTTAGGCTATGATTCACATCGGCTTGTTGAAGGAAGGAAGCTTTTCCTCGGGGGGGTGGTTATTCCTTCTGAAAAGGGTCTTTACGGTCATTCTGATGCAGATGTACTGTGCCATGCAATAATAGATTCAATAATAGGCGCTCTTGGATTAGGAGACATAGGAAAATATTTTCCTGACACTGACGGCAGGTGGAAGGATGCATCAAGTATTGAGTTGCTTTCAAGGACTATAGAGCTGATGAAAAAAAACAGATTTGAGGTATTATGGATTGATTCTTTAGTTATAATGGAAAAACCAAAACTCGAATCATTTATAGATAAAATGAAGGAAAACATCTCAAAAACAGGAATTCCGGTTAATTCAATCAATATAAAAGCCAAGACCAACGAAGGCATGGGTTTTATCGGGAGCGGCGAGGGGGTAGCAGCCCAGGCAGT
>JAZFSN010000011.1:0-2624 GCA_036446195.1 Thermodesulfovibrionia bacterium
ATGTGCATAATCAGTCTTTATGTCAGCATACTCTGTTGCGACCTCCTGAAATGTTCTTTCCCAGAGGTCAAAAGCAAAAGTAAGCACATTTGTTTTTCCGCAGAGGGTAAGTTTGTTCATCTTGTTTCTCTTCCGGCAATATTCGAATGCATAGCGTATGCACCTTTCTACGCCCTTTCTCGTGTTTATTGATTCCTGAATCGCCACTTCGTCAGGAGTGCCTTTTTTGAGTACACCGCCAGCGCCGGCATAAAGACCCTCTGTGTTTTCTCTGACAACAATAAAATCTATATGCTCAGGCCCTTTGTCTTTGAGCGGGCAGTCAACACCGGGATAAAGCTTTACAGGTCTGAGGTTAATATACTGATCCAACTCAAAGCGCAGTTTCAGGAGAATGCCCTTTTCAAGTATCCCTGGTTTTACTTCAGGGTGACCTATTGCGCCGAGATAGATAGCATCGTGCTTTTTAAGCTCCTCAATGCTTCTGTCCGGTAGTATTTCGCCTGTTTTAAGATATTTTTCGCCGCCGAAATCAAAAGAATTAAGGACAATTTCGAACCCCGCTTTCTCTGAGACAGCCTTTAGAACCTTTATACCTTCAGCAATTACCTCCGGCCCTGTCCCATCTCCCGGAATAACGGCAATGTTATATTTTTTTGACATTTCTTCTCCTGGTATAATGTTCATTATACCTGAGACATCCTTATAAGATGTCTTTATTGGTAGTCCCAATACTCCTAAGGCGTACAAGCGGGTTTCGAATGCGCCCTAAGCGCACAAGCCCGTGAGGGCGAAGCTTTATCCGCCTCAGGCGGACCGTGTCTTAATCAAAGTATCCTTAATCCATTGTCGACCTTTACCGCTTTTCAGAAATTTTTCATACTCTCTTGCGCTATAATAGTCATGAAAATTTTCAGTGTAAATTAATCTGAATTCTCCAATAATCTGTCCACCTTGCGAATACTTATTCCTATGCTCTTGCAATCTTCTTTGTAAATTATTGGTTATCCCAACATATCTTTTTCGTGTTGCGATTCCCTCAATAATATATAAAACAATTTTCATACTTTTACAGATTTAATGGTAGTCCCAACGGGTTTCGAACCCGTGTTTCCGGCGTGAGAGGCCAGCGTCCTAGGCCACTAGACGATGGGACCATTAACTGCCGTAATTCGTGAACTGTAATCAGTTATCAGTCACCGATTTACTGAAAACATATATAAATTACTCCTGAGCGCCTTTAGCTGCTTACTCAGCACAGCCTGATATAAATATGTAACCCGATAATTTTACCAAATACCATTCACCAAATGCAAAACAAACCGTAATCTTTAATTCTCAAACTTTCACGGTGTCAATATCTTCCTGTGCAGCAAGTTGACAGGAGTCATTAAAGGTTGTAGATTATTTGTAATTTATATTGTCTGCCACTGTGGTGAGTCTTTAAGGATGCGCATTTGATAAAAACCCATCAAGGAGTTTCGAATATAAATGTCAATTTAATCCCTGATATGAGAACCGGTATTTAATGTTATCAGGTCTGAAAACGTGCATAACTAAAGAGACTGAAAATCCTGCTCCTAAAAAAAAAGAGATAAATAAATGTTTGGTTTTAGTCCTGCTGAAACAGTTACAATAATCTTCCTCTTGTTTATTTTTTGCGTTTCTATCATCCTATGGATAATTGCAATACTAGATATTATCTATGATGAGTTTACAGTGTCTAAAAAGATAATCTGGATTTTAGTGGTAATTTTCCTGCCTGTTATAGGCGCATGTCTGTATTTTTTTATAGGTAAAAAAGAAAATTCAATCAGCATAAGAAAAGTTTGAAATGATTTATATGGAATATCAGCAGAGAATAATAAAGGGTTCTCGTTTAATAACTCAAAAAATTAAGGAGATAGCCAGAGAAACTAATATCGAAATAACCAGGATTGAATGGTATGGTAATACCAAAATCATTGATGAGGAAGAACTTAATACACTCAAGGTTTTTGCAGAAAGCCATGCAGTTCAAGAGAAATTCTATGCGAAGGAAATTGTTGATTTTCATTATGACAGTGGAGATACAATTAAAAAAATCCGGAATATGGTACGAATTTTAAAGAGTTCAATACTGGATAATGACGTTGATAAATCGATTTTCCAATAATTATGATCCCGATTTGGGGTTATTGCAGTAGATAGGGGGTTTTTAACCGCAAATCTGTGAGATTATCTTCTACTTATCCAACACATGCAAAGCTTTCCTCTTTATTTCTTTGAATTCTTCCTTTGATTCAATCAGGTACACTTTTCACCGTTCTACAAATAATTAATATAATAGTATATACTATAAAAGTTTCTAACACCATGTAAGATTGCTGGGATTGCCTGTGGGTATCAACTATATTTTAATCCTGGTATGAAAGGGTATTGATGTCTATACACAAAACGGCTGAACGCTCAGCAAAAAAGTGAAAGAGTTTCTTTCGCAAAAAGGCATTAGATTCACTGAACGTGATGTCTCAAAAGGCAAAGTCGCTATAAAAGAGTTGTGAAAACTGGGACCCATGGTTACACCTTTGACTGTAATTAATGGTATGCTGGTGGCAGGCTTTAGCAGGAAAAACCGGGACAGT
>JAZFSN010000012.1:0-7337 GCA_036446195.1 Thermodesulfovibrionia bacterium
CTCCTCTACACCCTTGGCATAATAGTAACCCCTCACTTACGGGTAGAAACCCGTCATACTCCTCTTCCGGCTTGACCGGGAGATTGACCGGAGTATCCAGATTTTGTATAGATAGCTTAAACTATACCTGGATTCCCCGATCCCCCGATCGGAGTCGAGGGCAGGCAAGTCGGGGAATGACATATAGGGGAAGTTCATTTTTCATAGAAGCGCTCCCTATAACTGAATGGTTACGCACTATCTGATTTTAATATTGACAGGAAGTGGGGATTCTGATATAAGTGTAAGTGAATATATATTTCCTGGGAAAAAATAAATGAAAAAAGATACAAAAAAACTCGGCGAAATGCTTATAGAGGCCGGCCTCCTCGATGAATATCAGCTAAGCGCAGCCCTCGGCTATCAAAGACAGTGGGGAGGAAGACTCGCTTCTATAATAATCAACATGGGCTTTGTCAATGAAAAATCAATTGCCTCTGCCCTTGAGGAACAGCTTGGAAAGAAATGTATATCTCTCACTGACATACAAATTCCTTCAGCGGCAATAAATGTGGTGAAACACGATATAGCTGTAAGATACTCCATAATACCCCTTGATCTCGATAAAAAAACTCTCACTGTAGCCATGTCAGATCCAAGCGACTTGAGTGCTATAGACGAGCTCAGTTTTATACTTGCCTTAAGAATCAAGCCAATACTTGCTGTTGACTCAGGCATAAATAAAGCTATTGCTAAATATTACGCAGACGCTACTGCCGGAGAAAGGCAGATAAGAGCCAAAACAGCGAAGTCTTCGGAAGAATTGCAAATAACAGGGAATGAAAGGACAGAGGAAGGAGCCGGGCTTGAAATATCCTATTCGCCTCAAATGCTCATCGAGGTCCTCACGGAAGTCCTTATTGGAAAAGGCATAATTACCAGGGAAGAACTTACCCATAAAATACGGGAAAAACTTAAACAGCATTAACCTTAAAGTTCTCTCTCCTATACAGTTTGTTGCCTGCCATAATATTATTTTTGAACCTCAAAATCCCGGAACCACTTCTTGTAAAAATTTGCTCATTGAGAAATGGAAAACTTAGCCAACGCCCGGAGTTTGTAATTTTACCTTCTGAAGTAGAAAAAAAAGCTACAAATGAACTACCTCGCAGTCCCGACGAGTCGGGAAGAGGTATTACACGTCATACCCGTGGAAACCTGCCTGCCGGCAGGCAGGCGGGTATCAAATAAGTCTGGATTCCCGATCGGGGTCGGGAATGACAGACAAAGGAATAGACCATTAATAAAATTAAAAAATATGTCATAAAGTTTGACATAACGACGAGTACATGCTATATTTTTGGTAGGATGGTTAGATTGATTTTTGTAATTGTGTTAATGCTCTTTATGGCATGGGGGATTACATCTCATGCAGATATCTACAAGTACGTTGATGAAAACGGAGTTGCCCATTTTACAAATACGCCTGCCAACAATGAATACAATAAAATCATGTCTGTGAAAACGCATAATAAAGTCAAAAAATCTTATGCAAAAAACCCTTCTGATTACAATCAAATAATCTACAGTAAGTCAAAAAAATATAACCTGGCACCATCCCTTGTTAAGGCAGTAATTAAGGTGGAATCCAACTGGAATTCTGCTGCAGTCTCAAAAAAAGGGGCAATCGGGCTGATGCAATTAATGCCGTTCACTGCCAAAGAGATGGGTGTAAAAAATCCCTTTAATTCAGAAGAAAACATTGAAGGCGGGACAAGGTACCTGAGATACCTTTTAGATAAATTTAACGGAAACCTTACCTTTGCACTCGCAGCTTATAATGCAGGTCCGGGAACAATAGAAAAATTTGGGGGTACGCCGCCTATACCCGAAACACAGCAATATGTAAAACGGGTTCTCTCCATATACAATGGCAATAACTCAGGCACCAGCAGGTCAACCCCCATATACAAAGTCATTTATAATGACGGTACTGTCCTGTATACTAATACTCCACCAAATAACGGAGAATCCAAATTTTCAAGACTCTAAAGGAAAATCTCCTCTCTTAAATGACCGAATTATCCGTGCTTCAGGAAACAATCTTACGCCTTAAAGAAGACAAAAATGCAATAATTCTTGCCCATAATTACCAGAGAGATGAAGTACAGGCAATTGCTGACTTTACAGGTGACTCTCTTGAACTTTCCCGCACAGCATCTACAATAGAATGTGATATCATTGTGTTCTGCGGTGTAAATTTCATGGCTGAAAGCGCCTCAATTCTCTCCCCTGATAGAATCGTGCTCTTGCCGGAAATTGAAGCCTGCTGCCCAATGGCTGACATGATAACAGTCAGTGGCGCCAGAAATTTAAAGGCTCAATTCCCCGGTTATAAGTTTACGGATGGATATACTTATCCTGTCGATTTCACATTAAGAGACATGAAAAAACTTCATCCCGGAGTCCCTGTTGTAACGTATGTAAATACCTCAGCAGATGTAAAAGCAGAGAGTGACATATGCTGTACCTCTGCCAATGGTGTAAGGATTGTTGAATCACTTGATACAGACAAGGTAATTTGCGTGCCTGACAGAAACCTCACTCAATGGATTGCAAAAAATACAAAGAAAGAGGTAATTGCCTGGGACGGCTTCTGTCATGTGCACGACAGGGTAACCAAAGAAGATGTAATCAAGGCAAAACAGGAGCATCCAAAGGCAGTTGCTGTCACTCATCCGGAATGCCGGATAGAGGTGCTTGAGATTTCAGACCATGTAACAAGCACTTCTGGAATGCTTAGATATGCAAAAACCTCAGATGCTGAAGAATTCATAATAGGCACGGAAACAGGTCTCCTTTACAGGCTTAGAAAGGAAAATCCTGAAAAGTTTTTTTACCCTCTAAGGGAAGATATGGTATGTCCCAATATGAAAAAAACAACTCTTAAAAGTGTATTAAGAGCCCTTGAAACCATGACACATGAAGTAAAGGTTCCGGAAGAAATAAGAATTCCCGCAAAAAAAGCGCTCGACAGAATGTTAGAGGTAAAATAAGGTTCTTTTGTGAAAAAGTTTCAATCTCATTCTGTCAGCATTATTTTTTTCAGTTAATAACCCCCCCTTAATTCCTCTAATTAATGTCTGATTCTATTCTGATTCTCATCAATATTGTTACTTAATCTTACGTTAACCAACAATTACCCTTAAATATTTAACGCACAAGTAAAAATGATTTACATTTATTGACACATAAAGCTCAAAGTGTTACAATATTTTACACGATTAAAATTATAAAAAAATATTATTCCTTATAAATCAAGAGGTTATGTATTCGTAAGGAACTTACTTCTTAATAATAAGGGAAGAGTATAATGGATTACTCAAAAAACAATAAAGAAAGAAGGAATTTTAATGACAGACGAAGGCGCTCCACACCTATTTTAAGCAGATATACATTTCTTGGCGGACAGAGAAAATCTATGAGAAGAGAAGATGATAAAGGAAATCATATTTTTGTAGACGTATACAGTACACGGCTGATGATAATACTTTTATCCCTTTTAATTTTTAGTTATGTTGATGCCTTTCTAACATTATCATTAATAAAAGCTGGTATTGTAACTGAAGCAAACCCTGTTCTGTCATTTTACCTGGAGTTTAACACATTATATTTTATTTTAAATAAAACCTTGCTTACTGCTGTATCGCTTGTTATATTATGTTTACACAAAAATTTCTTGATAACAAGAATCGGACTGCCGTTTGCCACAATAACATATATGTCTGTTATTGCGTATCAGATTTATATCATGCAAATCTATATTCCATATTAACAGAGGGAATACAGCTTTACATAATCTTTTACTAACCACTTGAAAAAATTCTGAAATAATTTTATCAGCAGGTATATCTCGAATTATTAAATTGACAAGTTGTTTACGCTGGCAACATCCCCTCGTTCGTCCTTATTTATTAAAAACCGCGCTGAACAGGGATGAGATTAAAGAAAATTGTAAAAGGGCTGATACACCAGCGGTTACCCGTAGGTGCCCGCGTTTTTCATGATATATGAAGATTCCGATTGTTAAAGAATACGGCTCATGGGCTGTATTTATTTTTTCCTGTTCAGCAGGTATTATTGCAGGCCTGTTAACACGTCCGTGGCAGACAGGAAAAGATTTTTCTGTTGAGCTAGTACTTACCATTCTTGGGCTTATATTCCTTATAAATTCAAAGAACCCTCTTTCTTCAGCAATAAAAACAAAACAACAGAGACAGAGTTATCTCTTATGGTTTGCACTGTTCAGTTTATGTGGACTTGTTTTATTAATACCTTTCTTAACAGAAGGGTTCAGGCCCTTTTTAATTTTTTCCATCCTTGTTTTACTCTATACTGTTTTTTTATTGTTCGGAAAAGAGCACTTTCTCCTTGCTGAATTAACCGGGTTTTCCTTGCTGGCTTTGTCTGCGCCGATAGTGTATTTTGTGATTACTCAGGAGATGTCACTGAGACTTTATCTGGTAGTCTTTATATTCTTTGCAGCAGGTGTTTTTAAGGTAAGATTAAGAATAAAAAAGACTTCTCAATACAGATGGTTCATGATTATTTACTGCGTATCTTCGTTATTTTTTTTCTCTTTGCTGAATGTGTCTGCGATTATGCTCCTGCCTCTTTTTGAAAATGTTATATATGCCTTATGGATGAGAGATGAGAAGCTCAAAACAACAGGGAATATAGAACTCATAAAGGGGGTTATTTTTATAATCCTTTTTGGATTTTACTGGCAATAAGCCCCTTGCTATCGGGAAATATCCCCTGAGAATTTATTCGTCTTGTTAATTTGGTTACAGCTTTAATTAATTCAGGAAAGAAGAATTACGAGCTTTTTCTTCTTTCCTTTGCTTCTACTACACAGTAGATACCTCCTTCCTTCATGCCGGGTATGAAGCACTTGTTACAGGAAATGCACTTTGCAGGGGAAATGTCACCTTTCTTCCAGCGTTGTGCCAGGTGAGGTTCCCGTATAAAGGGCCGGGCCATGGCAATATAATGAATGCCGTTAACATTGAGAACTTTTTCAGCAACCTCATAGGACCGGACTCCGCCAACCAGCATTATAGGACAACTGACCGCCCCTTTAATCCGGAGGGCAAGGTCCAGATTATATGCCTCCATCTCAGGTTTGTTTATTTTCACCCTCGCCGGGATTCTATTACCCGATGCCGAGGTGCCGGCAGATACTTCTATAGAATCGATACCTGCTTTCGAAAGTATTCCGGCAACATAAACCGCATCGTCAATATTCAGGCCGCCATCCAGGTTATCATCAGCATTCAGCTTAATAAGTACAGGAAAGTCGATGCCGACCGTTTCACGCACCTTTCGGTACACTTCGAGCAGAAAACGGCTACGGTTTTCAATACTGCCGCCATATTCATCAGTACGGCAATTGGTGAGCGGAGAGAGAAACTGATTTATGAGATAGCCATGTGCTCCATGCAGCTGCACAGCATCAAAACCCCAGGCCCTTGCACGGCGAGCTCCCTCTGCAAACGCCAAAACAATGTTACTCATTTCTTCCTTCGGAAGTTCAGCCGGCATTTCAGGAAATTGATTAACCTGCACAGCCGAAGGTGCAAATGGCTGCCGGCCTGCGCTGGCAGAATCTGTCTGGCCACCGGCATGAACCAGCTGAACACAGATTCTCCCGCCTTCATCATGCACTGCCCTGGCGAGGGCTTTCATTTCAGGAGCAAAGTCATCCGTATAGATACCCATCTTACCGGGGGCCTGCTTACCGTCCGGCCTTACAAAAGCATACCCGCTGATAATCAGGCCAACCTCTCCTCTGGCAAGGTTCCGGTAATAATTGATCAGTTTGTCCGTGGGACGGCCATCATCATTGCACATGCCCTCCCAGGTTGCTGAACGCACAAGGCGATTTCTAAGAATCATGCCGTTGATTGTCGTTTGTTCGAATAGCATTACCATACTGTTCCTCCTGTTTTATATTTCACTATTTATGATATACCCTGAACAGCGAGTACCGGTTTATACCCTTTACTATACATGAATCAATAATAACTTAACGTTGATTGCCTATAGTAGAGGGTTGTAAGATCCTGATTTGTTAAAGAACATTATCTTCATCTATCCCCAAAACAAGACCCTGGAGTGCTTGATTTTTAGTCTGAATTGAGATACGTTATCGGCACGGCTCGAATACGAGTCTGTATTTTGTTTTCGAGAGATACAGAGTCAATTATATGAATCCACTTAAGCAGAAAATAATTGAAAAAATCAAGAAACAAGGCCCGATTACTTTTGAGGCCTTCATGGACATGGCTCTTTATTATCCTGAGCTGGGATATTATACATCACCGGAAAACGTAATCGGACGAAAAGGGGATTTTTACACAAGCCCTCACCTGCACAGGATATTCGGCGCAATGATAGGAAAACAGCTTGAGGAAATGTGGGAGGTGATGGGAAGGCCTGCTGATTTTAACGCAGTTGAAATGGGCGCAGGAGCCGGATATCTGTGCAAGGACATACTTGATTACCTGAAAAACAGGGAAATCTTTAATTCACTGAATTACATAATTGTTGAGCTAAACCCTGTCATGGCAACCAGCCAGAAAAAACTTTTGCCTGATTTCTCAAACAAGGTAAGATGGATATCATCTCTGGGAGAGCTTAATGCTGTCAAAGGCTGTGTATTTTCCAATGAACTGCTTGATGCATTTCCTGTCCATTTGGTTGAAATGGACGATAAATTAAAAGAGATTTATATAGCTTACGATAATAATTGTTTTATTGAGCAATATCAAATAGTTAACAATAATGCTTTAACAGATTACTTTAACCAGTTTTCTCTTAATATTCCCCATGGTTACAGAACCGAAATAAACCTGAGAATCAGGGACTGGCTTAAAGAAATATCTGAAGTTCTGTCAGAAGGGTTTATCCTTACCATTGATTACGGATATACTGCTCGGGAGTATTACCATGAGGAGCGCACAAGGGGTACCCTGCTCTGCTACTATCAACACAGCATAAATGAGAACCCTTATGAAAACATCGGAAAACAGGATATAACCGCTCATGTAAATTTCTCATCACTTAAGACATGGGGAGAAGAAACAGGATTAAAAACAGTAGGCTACTGCCCGCAGGGCACTTTCTTAATTGCGCTTGGAATAGATGAGGTCATAACTGAACTATATGGCAATCCATCTGATTATCCTTTTGAGATAGCAAAAATAAAGGGCCTCATACTGCCTCAGGGAATGGGCGAATCCCACAGGGTTATGATTCAGTATAAGGGGAAAGGTAAGCCAGAGCTCAGAGGTTTT
>JAZFSN010000013.1:0-10920 GCA_036446195.1 Thermodesulfovibrionia bacterium
TTAATAGCTTTATCAGCAATGTCTTTTCTATAGTGCATTCCGTCAAAATGAATTTTATCTATTGCCTTATAGGCATTGTTTTTAGCAGTTATAATATCTTTTCCGAGCGCTGTTACTCCGAGGACTCTTCCACCGGAAGTAACAAATTCATCATTTTGGGTTTTTGTTCCCGCATGGAAAACCATTAAGTCATTCTGGCCCTTCAGGGCATCAAGCCCTTTGATTATTTCCCGTTTTTCATATGAACCCGGGTATCCTTTTGATGATATGACGACACAGACCGATGCATCATCTTTCCATGAAAGCGGCGTATTTTCGAGTTTCCCTTCTGCAGTGGCCTTCATTGCATCAAAAAGATTACTGTTTAGTCTCATTAAAACAGGCTGTGCCTCAGGGTCGCCAAACCGGCAGTTAAATTCAAGCACATAGGGACTTCCATCACAAATCATAAGTCCTGCATAAATAACACCCCTGTAGGTTATCTGCTCTTTTCGAAGACCTTTTATGAGAGGTCGTATAATTTTATCCATAATCTTCACTCGAATTTTTTTTGTAATTACGGGTGCAGGACTGTATGCACCCATGCCTCCTGTGTTTGGTCCTTCGTCATTATCAAAGATTGTCTTATGGTCCTGGGATGTGGCAAGCGGGATTACGGTCCTGCCATCTGTGAGGATCATAAAAGAGGCCTCTTCCCCTTTTAGACATTGTTCCACGATAACCCGGTTGCCTGCAGAACCAAATGCTTTATCTTTCATTATTAGTTTTAGTGAACATATTGCATTGTCAACAGTCTCTGCTACAAAGACTCCTTTCCCTGCTGCAAGGCCGTCAGCCTTTATTACAACAGGAGCGCCTTTGAGCCTGATATATTCCTCAGCATGGAGATAAGAAGCAAATGATTTGTATTCAGCCGTGGGAATGCCGTATTTTTGCATGAAATCTTTTGCAAACACCTTGCTCCCTTCAAGCTGAGCCCCCGACATGTCAGGACCAAAAATCCTGAGTTCCTCTTTTATGAATGCATTAACTATGCCTCTTGTCAGCGGCGCTTCAGGTCCGACAACTGTAAGGTCAATCTGTTCATATCTGGCAAAATTTAATAATGCACCTATATCGTCTGCTTTTATATCAAGGCATTCCGCGATCTCTGATATGCCCGCATTCCCCGGTGCACAGAATATCTTCCTTACCTTTGAACTCTGGCTTAATTTCCATACCAGCGTATGCTCTCTGCCACCGCTTCCAATTACAAGTACTTTCATATCAATTTATCATTCTTAATATGTTATGAGTAAATGGTGCTTAATTTCTATTAATTAGCAATGATCAATGAAAAATGATAATTGAGTAATGAGTGAAATATATATTTGTAACAGATCACTCATTACAGATTATTAATGCCTGAAATGCCTCATCCCTGTAAATACCATTGCTATATTATATTCATCAGCTGCAGCTATCACATCTTTATCCTTAATTGAGCCTCCGGGCTGAATAACTGCGGTTGCCCCAACCTTTGCGATAAAATCTATTCCATCCCTCTGCGGGAAGAATGCATCCGATGCTACAACTGATTTTTCAAGTGTCATTACTGCCTTCATTGCACCCAGTTTTGCTGCGTCAACTCTGCTTGTTTGGCCTGCGCCAATGCCGAGTGTGTGGTCTTTAGCAGTGTATACGATAGCATTGGACTTTACATGTTTGCAGACCTTCCATGCAAACTCAAGGGCAGTGAGTTCGTCATTCGTCGGTTTTCTTTTTGTAACAACCTTTAGAGATTTAAAGTTTTCTATCATTCCAGTATCTTTTCCCTGAGCCAGCACGCCTCCCTGGATTTTTCTTATGTCAAAGCCAACAGGGTTTTTTGATAAATCTGCCTGAAGCAGTCTTATATTTGGTTTCTGGCCTAAAATCTTGAGGACCTCAGGGTCAAACCCGGGAGCCAGGATTATTTCAACAAAAAGTGAGAGTATCTCATTTGCAGTTGGAACGTCAACGTCCCTGTTTAATGCAATAACCCCGCCAAAGGCAGATACCGGGTCAGTGTTAAATGCCCTTTTATATGCGTTATGAAGGGTCTCGCCTGTTGCAACTCCGCATGGATTATTATGCTTTACAATGACTGCTGCTGTCTTATCAAATTCTTTAACTAAATCCAGGGCTGCACTCGAATCGAGATAATTATTATATGACATTTCCTTGCCCTGCAGGATTTTTGCATTAACAAGTGAAAGTCCCTGATAAAGCGGTTCGCCATATAATGCAGCTTTCTGGTGTGGATTTTCACCATATCGTAAATTACTTATTTTCCTGTAGCTCTGATTAAGATACTCAGGAAATACCTCTTCTGATTTGCTGTTCTTACTCAGGTAGTTGGCAATGAGCGTATCGTACCTTGCAGTATGTGCAAAAACCTTTTTGGCAAGATAGAATTTGGTATCATAGCTGACTTCTGCATTTTTTGTATTAAGCTCATTAATGACTTTTGGATAGTCATCAGGATCAACGATAACCACTACATCCTGGAAATTTTTTGAGGCTGCCCTTAACATTGTTGGACCGCCTATGTCAATATTTTCAATAGCCTCATCAAAGGTAACATCGGGCTTTGATACTGTCTCCTCAAAGGGATAGAGATTAACCGCAACGATATCAATTGAAGCTATGCCATGAGCGTTTATCTCTTCTTCATCTTTTGGATTATCCCTCCTCCAGAGTAAACCGCCGTGAATCATGGGATGAAGTGTCTTGAGTCGCCCGCCCATAAGCTCCGGAAACTTTGTGTATTCAGAAACATCCTTTACCTTAAGCCCTTCTTCCCTTAATCTCTTTGCAGTTCCTCCGGTTGAAAGCAACTCTATTCCAAGACTGTTAAGCCCCTGTGCAAACTTTACAATACCGCTCTTATCAGAAACACTTATGAGGGCTCTTTTTACCTTTGCCATAATTTCTCCTTATAGCTAATAAAGTTAGAAATGAGAACTAGGAAATGAGAAATAAATACTTACGAGTTTTCAGCTTTTATTTTTTATTTCTTACTTCTTATTTTTTTAGATAGCCTTTATCTTTAAGGCTTAAATATTTCCTGTCACTAATTATTATATGGTCTAAGACGTTAATGCCAACTATTCTCCCAGTCTTTGATAGTCTTTCTGTTATCTCAATGTCATCCCTGCTTGGGTTTGGATCTCCGCTTGGGTGGTTATGAACAAGAAGTACGGAGGCAGCAGCCTCTTTTATGGCATATCGAAACACCTCTCGAGGATGAACAAGAGAAGACGTAAGAGAGCCGTCTGAAACAACCATTTCTTTAAAAACCCTGTTTTTGGCGTCGAGCATTACACAAAGAAATTTTTCTTTTTTCATACCATAAAACATGGGCCTGTAGTAATCATAGACATCGTTACTGTTTTTAAATGAGGGCGCTTGTGAGGTTTTGTCTGCTACATCCTGCAGAAGCCTTCGTCCAAGTTCAAAGGCAGCTTTTATCTGGGCAATCTTCACACTGCCCATGCCCTTTATTTTTGAAAACTCAGCTTCACAGGTATCTTCTATATCTTTTATACTGCTGAAATGCACAAGCAGTTCTCTTGCAAGTTCAAGTGCGCTCTTGTCCCTGCTGCCTGTCCTCAGGATTATTGCTAAAAGCTGAGCTGTGCTAAGACTGTTAGCTCCAAACCTGAGAAGTCTCTCCCGTGGCCGCTCATCCTCAGGCCATTCTTTTATGCTTTTATATTCCATATATCCTGCATCATGCATCTAACACATTTTTTTGCACGGCAATAATTTCCCTGATTCCTGACCCGGCAAGGTCCAGGAGAATCTGAAGCTGTTTTTTATCAAATGGTGCAGTTTCGGCTGTTCCCTGAATCTCAATAAATTCTCCGGAGTCTGTCATTACTATGTTCATGTCAACCTCTGCAATGGAATCTTCTGCATAAGATAAATCTAAAAGGGGCTGGCCGCCAACGATGCCCACACTTACAGCTGCGACATATTCTTTAATAGGCTGTTTATCAATTTTTTTGTTTTCAAGTGCATATTGCACCGCGTCTTTGAGGGCGACAAATGCCCCTGTTATTGAGGCTGTCCTTGTTCCCCCGTCTGCCTGAATAACATCACAGTCAAGCCATATGGTCCTTTCCCCCAAAGCCTTAAGGTCTACAATTGAACGAAATACTCTTCCAATAAGTCTCTGTATTTCGTGTGTTCTGCCCCTTGGTTTTCCGCTTACAGATTCTCTTAATGTCCTTACCGGAGTGGAGCGGGGAAGCATGGAATATTCAGCTGTAATCCAGCCTTTATTCTGGTCTTTAAGAAACATGGGGACCTTGTCTTCTATCGAAGCAGTGCATATTACCTTAGTATCACCCACCTCAATTAATACAGAGCCTTCGGCAGTTTTTAGAAAATTCCTTATAATCTTGATTTCCCGTAATTTTTCGGGGGTCCTTCCGTCGGGACGCATAGTTTTATCCTCCAAGATTTATTTTTGAGATATTTGATATTTTACGGCCTAAAAATTTCTCCCCCATTTTAGCAAATTTTTCAGGGGAATCGGTAACATAGAATTCTCTTTTGGGTTTGCCGTTACTGTGCCTGAATAGGTTTCTGTCATCAAGTATACTACGGACTTCCCTGGCTGTCTCAACCGCAGAGTCTATCAGTGGGATTTTTACTGTTTTCGCTATGATGTCCTTTACCATTGGATAATGGGTGCAGCCCAGCACAAGAGTGTCAACCCCGTAGTCCTTCATGGGCGCTAAATATTTCATGGCGGTAAGGGTCACTATATCTCCTTTAAGCCATCCCTCTTCAACAAGCGGGACAAAAAGCGGGCAAGCAATACCGACAACTCTGGCAGAATTATCCATTGATTTTATTGCTTTTTTATATGAGTTGCTTTTTATGGTTGTTTCCGTCCCGATTACAGCAATTTTTTTTGTTTTACTTTTAGCGACCGCTGCCCGCGCACCGGGCTCAACAACGCCGACAACAGGTACAGAAAGATTTTTTGCAAGTGAGGGGAGGCTTATTGAAGAAGATGTATTGCATGCAACCACGAGAATCTTGATGTCTTTTGACATTAGAAATTTTGCATTTTCAGATGAGTATTTCATGACAATCTCCGGCGATCTTATCCCGTAAGGAACCCTTGCGGTGTCTCCCAGATAGATGGTATTTTCCTTAGGCAATTTTTTTATTATTTCCTTCAAAACCGTGAGTCCGCCAAGACCGGAATCAAAAATACCTATTGGTTTCTCTTTTGGTGATATCTTCAATCTTCTCCCCTATTGGTTTTGATATATCTATATGCCCTCCGAAACTTTCTGCTTCTTTACCCTTTATTAAAATCTTCAGCGCCCTGAAATAAGGGACATTCAGCCTGAGTCTTTTATATAAACCTGCAATGATTTGATACTCATCAAATGCATCCCCATTAAAATTTTTCCGTAGTTCACTGCTAAAGTCAGCATAAATAGTACCATTTTTATCCATATATAAATCTAAAAGCTTTACACTGCGAGGTTCCATGTATTTCCTTATCACATCCTCAGCAGTAACAAGTAAGGCGCTCCTTCTTAGTTCGTCATTGTAAGATGAGTCTTCACGCTTGGATTCATACAGACGGAGAGAATTCTCTTCACCCTCATCTGGTTTTGTATCGAGATTTTGGGATTCAATATTCTCAATAAAAGGAACTTTAAAATCAAGCTTTGGTTTCAAATAGAGGTAACTTGCGGTTATACTTGCGCTGAAGATTAATACTGCAACGAGCAGATAATACCAGAAATAGCTTTTTGTTTTTTTAGTTCGCCGTGCCTTCTTCATACAGGGAGATTCCTTTATATATGGTATTTACCAGTTCTGTTTTTAGCTCTGTAACATAATAAGCATCTTTAAATGAAGGCAGCTCAATTATCAGGGCCGCTGCCGAAATTTTTGACAGGATGCTGTAAGGAAGAGGTCTTACTGATACCATATCATTACCAAAGTCCTCTATTATCGCCTGCTGCATTGCATTACTGAGAGCTGTTGTTTTTAACATGAAGTCCTCCTGGCCTTTATCAACCATGAACTCCCTTTCCTCATAAGCCGCAGGCTCGGTTATTACAGGGGTATAAATAACTATATCACTATGCCTTCCGACATGTAAGCTCAGGAAGATTTCTGCATTTTTGCTATTTGTGAACTTTATTCTTTCACCCAGTGAGATGAAATGGTCGCTTTTTCTGGTAAGAAAACATTGTGTAGCCCCCCTGTTTAAAAGTACCCTGAGCCTTTTCGCAATGTCAAGAATAACATTTTTCTCTTTATATTTTTTTGCTATAAGACCGGTTTCATAACCGCCATGCCCTGGGTCCAAAACAATAGTTTTAAGCTTTTTCATCCGGGAGGGTTTCTCTGGTTGTTCAGGTTCAACTAAAGGCATGGCATGTTTTTTTTCCGGTCTGCGAGGCGCCTCAAATGGATACTTCTCATATCTTTTTTCCGGTTTAGCGGGTATATAAACCGGGGGTTTTATAAACCTTTTTTGCGGTTTAATTGGTACTTCAGCCGGGGGCTTTAAGTCCCTTTTTTCAGGCTTACGAAGTACATCAATCGGAGGCTTTACATACTTTGCCCCTTTTTCTAAATACACATCTATAACAAGCCGACTGGGAAATTTCAGAGAAATGACCTTAAATTTACGGAAATGTCCGGGAGAAAACACGATAGCACTTTTATCTGTCTTATAGGGGATTGGTACTTTTTCCTCCTGTATTTTAAATAGGGTATGAGGAAATCTAACCAGAATATCCCTGCCTTTCTGATTTACTATCCCCTTTGATATGAGAGGCTCAACCCCCTCTAAAACAATCCTTAAAAACTCAGGATGATAGTTAGCTCTGAGTTTCAGTTGATAGGTCTCTAAACTTACAACTGTAGAGGGAAATGAAATTAAGAATAATAAAAAAACAATTTTCTTCATGCTAAAATATTAGCATTTCTGACTCATATATTCCATTGTTGTGAATATAACAACCGGCCTTGCAGGGCAGAGATTATTTTTTGTATTTCCCGCCTTTATCTTTCAAAATTACAAGGGACTTTTAAATTTATTTGGTCTTAAGGTAAAGTATAGACATCCTATAAAGATAGGATGCTTGATTTCACAGATTAATACAGATTACACAGATGTGAAAAAGTAGAGAGAAAAAATCTTTCTTCTCTCTACTTGCTACTCGCTACTTTAAAACAAGTAAAGGGAGACCCTTATGTCAGAGATATTATCAAAATTAAAGGATTATATTTTAATAACAGACGGCAAACTGGAGATAAAGAACCCCCGGGGGGTCAGGGGGCTGATAGATGCCCTTATTTATGAGGCGGTTTTTCATGATGATGAAGAGCAGAGAAAGGCCCTTCAGAGGCTTGTTATTGAGATAGCAAAGAAAATGGGAGCTGTGCCTGCGTCCATTCAGTCGCTTTATGAGGAGATGGGGAAGAATTATCCGGGCTTCTCCGTTCCCGCTATAAATATAAGAGGGCTTACCTATGACGTTGCACAGGTTGTTTTTGGTAAGGCAATGGAAAAAAATGTTGGAGCGCTCATATTTGAGATAGCGCGCTCTGAAATCGGCTATACAAAACAGAAGCCCCTGGAATATTCGTCTGTTGTGCTTGCAGCGGCTGTAAAGGCAGACTTTCAGGGCCCGGTCTTTATTCAGGGAGATCACTTCCAGTTTAAGAGGAAAGATTTCCTGTCAGGGCCGGAGCTTGAGACGAGTTATATCAAAGGGCTTGTAAAACAGGCTGTTGAAGCTGACTTTTATAATATTGATATTGATTCATCCACGCTTGTTGACCTTGAAAAACCTACTATAAAGGAACAGCAGCGCCCGAATTTTGAAACGACCGCAAAGCTTGCAGCTTATATAAGAGAAATACAGCCAGAGAACGTTACAGTGTCAATAGGAGGGGAAATAGGCGAGATCGGCGGTAAAAACAGCACCCCTGATGAATTTAGGGCTTACCTTGACGGGTTTAAAGAAGTATTTGGCTCTGGCAAAGGTTTGAGCAAACTTAGTGTTCAGTCCGGTACAAGCCACGGCGGTGTTGTCCTTCCTGATGGCTCACTTGCAAAGGTAAAGATAGATTTTGAGATACTCAGGGAAATGTCAGAGCTTGCAAGAAAGGAATACGGGCTTTCAGGCGCAGTACAGCATGGAGCCTCAACACTGCCTGATGAGGCATTTAATATGTTCCCTGAAACCGGGACATCCGAGGTTCACCTTGCAACTGGTTTTCAGAATATCATTTATGACAACCAGAGTCTTCCTTCCGGATTCAGGGAAGAGGTCTATGCCTTTATAAAAGAAAACCATGCAAAAGAGAGAAAAGAAAACCAGACCGAAGAACAGTTTATATACAGTACAAGGAAAAAGGGATTTGGACCTCTTAAGAAGAAATGGTGGGATTTGCCTGCAGATGTAAAGGCGCCTATAATGAAGGAGCTTGAAGACAAGTTTGCCCTGCTTTTTGAAAAGCTTAAGGTAATTAATACAAGGGATATTGTTGAAAAAAATGTAAAACCTGTAATTATTGAGAAAAGCTTACCCGCTATAATTCTGAAATAAAACCAAACAATGCAACAGACACTCGCAATAATTGTTGGCGGCGGTCCTGCGCCCGGTATAAACGGGGTAATATGCGCGGCTACAATTGAAGCTGTCAACAAGGGCCTGAAAGTAATTGGAATTATGGACGGTTTTAAATGGCTCTTTCGCGGAAATACAAAAAAGATTATTCGTCTCACCGGTAAGAATGTCTGGAATATTCATAACCGTGGAGGGTCTCTGTTAAGAACTGCAAGGGATTTCCCTGACAACCTTGAGGAAAAACTTGAAAATGCGGTAAAAGCAATTAAGGCATTAAAGATTAAATTCCTCATTACAATCGGAGGCGACGGGACAGCATATATAGCTACAGAAATTAAAAAAAGGGCAGGAAGGTCTCTTTCAATTGTTCATGTGCCGAAGACCATAGATAATGATCTTCCGCTTCCGGGCGGAGTACCGACCTTTGGATTTGAAACCGCACGGCACTGGGGTACTGAGATAGTTGAGAATATTATAGTAGATGCCCGAACTGCAGGCAGATGGTATTTTGTAACTACCATGGGAAGACATACAGGACATCTTGCGCTTGGCATAGGCAAGGCATCCGGTGCGACAATAACCCTTATACCGGAAGAATTTAAAGAGAAGAAACTGAAATTTACTAAAGTAGCAGATGTGCTTGAAGGCTCGATAATTAAGCGGTTATCAAGAGGATATCCTCATGGAGTTGCCTTACTGGCGGAAGGGGTTGCAGGTAAGATTGATGTTAAATCCCTGTACGAGCATATTGAAAAGGTTGAAGCGGCCTCGGAATCGAGTCGTAACGACCTTCGGTCGAATCAACTAAACTCCGATCCGCTTCGGGATAGAAAGGGAGTTTTAAAGTTTTCTGAGATTAAGCTCGGGAGAGTTCTGGAACACTTTGTCAGTAAAAGTCTTGAATCCCGTGGAATAAAAACAAGGATTATCCATAAGAATATAGGGTATGAATTAAGAGCAGCTAACCCGATACCGTTTGATGCGGAATATACGAGAAACCTTGGCTATAGTGCTGTGAAGTTCCTTTTAAAAGGACGTACAGGTGCAATGATTACCTTTTTTGAGGATAAGGTAAAACCTGTTCCCTTTAAAAAAATAATAGACCCTGCCACGAAAAAGACAAGGCTCAGATATGTTGATATAAAGTCAGAGCCATATAGAGTAGGCAGGAAATACATGATAAGGCTTGAAAAAGAGGATTTCAGCCCCGGGAAAATTGCTAAACTTGCCCGGGTAGGGCGCATGAGCGTTGATGAATTTAGAAACCGGTTTTCTTATCTTGTGTGATAAAAAAAGTTGATACAGACTTTACGACAACTTTTTTTCATTGCAAAATGTCCGCTTCTGCGGACCTGCCTGCGGCTGGACAAAATTAACATTTATCAATTCAGATTTGATGGATACGTAAAAAATCGTCATTCCCGCGAAAGCGGGAATCCAGAGAGTGTGTAACTATCTAAAAAGACTGGATTCCCGTTTCCACGGGAATGACAATAAAATGTTTTTTCAGGCTTTTTACGAGAACATCAATCCTGTCTAAAAAATTTTTTACAGCAATCGCTCAATTGTCTTCTGTTCCCCCAGTCTTTTACAGTGATCTTTCAATCTTCCCTTTTTCCTCAAGCAATTCAGGCCTGTATTCACCTGGTTTACGGCCAAAGCATACGCCCAGGACTTCATGTAGTGCAACTGCATTTAAATCCACATGCCTCCGTTTAATAACCTCTGCAGTGGATTTATAAAATATATTTGTTCCTCTTACCTTGACAACAGTATTGCCGGCAAGCCCTTTTGTCAGGAGTATTACTGCCGCGGCGCCTGCTTCCTTGCCGAAATTGACATCAAAGGCTGATGAATGTCCTGACCGCACCAGATGTCCCGGGGTAACCTCTCTAATTTCGGGAAGTTCGTAAACCCCAGGTACAAACATTCCCGTCCTTTTCATAAATTCCTTTATGTCAGGGTCTTTTTTCATTAATGCCTCAAGCTGTTTTCTCACATATTTGCCCGCGCCAGCTAGCTTCTTATGCCCAAAGGCATCCTTGCCAGCTCCTTCATCAACGATATGTTCACCCTTTGCATCTGTTATCCCCTCCGATGCAACTATTATATAAGTCCCTGCCTTGACATCGCTCTTTTCTACCCTTGCTGTGTATGCCCTTTTCATATGTTCATAGACAATGTCAAAATCAACAGGTATCTCAGGGATCAGGATACAGTCAGCCTCAGCGCCGATACCACCCCTGAAGGCAGTATGACCTGCATATCTGCCAAA
>JAZFSN010000014.1:0-15559 GCA_036446195.1 Thermodesulfovibrionia bacterium
TTATTCTTTAACTATTGTAACAATGAAAAGTGCTAATGGTAAAATAATCTGGCAGAAAGCTTTCTCTTACCATTCCAGTACATATAAGAGAGGGAGGAAATTGGAGGAGTTCTTAGCAGATAATGGGAAACTATTGAAAGAAGAAATAGTCTTTGCAGCCGATCTTACCGTGTCAGATTTTATTAACTACCTGAAGGGAGAAGAATAAAGCATAAGAGTTATAAAGGCTCACCGAACCTGTCGTTGCAGATAAACATGAGCCAACAGGGCACTTTTTTGAACTTTGATATTTGTTAGTTTGCAAACTGTTTTTATTGATTATTAATATCGTTCTGGACTCATGTCACTGAACTCATCGTTACACTTTGTTTCTTTTGTTAATCCTTAATACTTCAATCATTCTGGGTTATTGATATGCAGGTGTTATAAATAAAAAAGGCTTGGAATAACCAAGCCCTAAACTGTGCCTATGAGCATATGATTCCACCTGATTTTAGCTGATTTCAGCTGACTTGAAGAAAAAAAGTAAGCCCTTGAAGTTAAAGAATAAATCCTTCGAATGCAACTGCAAGCTGAAAGCTTGCATTAAATAAAATAAATTTTCCTTACATTCAGAAGACCTTCTTATCCTCAGGGCTTATTAAATCAAGGGCTTAGATATAAGGACTAAAATATAGGGCTTCTCCGCCTCGTCGTATCCGCCTGTAGCGGAAAGTCCGGCCTTCGGCGCCATTTGTTTCAGAAAATACTACAGTTTTAAAATAAGAATACGGTCAGACTAAATTGTGTGAGCTTAAATAACCTGAATGCAAGTTATTAAGTCTGACCCACTTTCTGTTCCTTTTATTTCGTATTTTACACCTATTTCAAAGGGGACAAAGAAATCTTCGTCAATGGTAGTTAAAATATTAATGAATTTAATGAAGTTCTGGAATTCTTTCGGGGATAAATTCGTTCTTACTTCCTCAACAATTGTTCGACATATAGAGATAGAATGTGAGGGTAAACTGTCTATAAGAAATTTTAAAAGAGACTCACACCTTTCTTTTTAAAAAAATCCCAATGCAAATATATACTCATTAGCATCAAGTACGAGCCGCAAGCTTTTTCTCCCAGAGCTTCTCTCTGGTCTTAACTTATTTATAATTACAAATAAATTAACTAAACAGTGTCTGTGTATAAACTGCTGTTTTTTATTTTCGTCATGCCCGAAGTCTGTAATCGGGCATCCAGACGCCGTCCCTGCAAAGGCAGGGAACTATAAGGAATTAGGTTCCTGTTTTCACAGAGCCTGCCCCGTACTTGATACGGGGAAACCCTGGATTCCCGCTCAACAGACTGCGGGAATGACAGCTCAATTGTTATGTTTATACACAGACTCTAAATAGCTATTGATAACTCTTAACTGCTGTATCAAGGTCAAGGACAAACTGTTTTACATGATTCCTTAAAAACTTCTTAACCTTATCCCAGTCTATATTTTTGTCTTTCATATACTGAGGCTCGGGGTTAGAATCAGCATCTGAAAAATACACGAGCGATTTGCCTATGTGGACAGGGTTTATTCTTTCTTTCCCAAACCGCCTTACCATATGATCAGCTATTTTATGAAATGGCATCTCCTGTAATATAAAGTATAAATCAACAAAATCCCTTTTTGTACCTTTCTGACTTATGGCTATGACCTTCATTGAAGCTATGTCAGGAATGCCGGCTACTCGAATCCCTTTATAGATAACCGGTTTTTCTAAAAAATGGTAATCATATTGTATCTTTATGATTTATACGGAGGATTTTGTTAAAATTAGTATTGGGTCGATAGTCATTGAGCATACTACAGGATTTTTTTTATTAGATATGAACAAGATAAGTCTTTTCATGCAAATTATTATGATAAAAAAAAACCGAATTTGGCCTCTCTTTACACTGTACCGTTGCAAGACCCGCGTTCTTCCTTTAACGGGAGTCGTGATGTTGATTCTTGTTTCCGTGTTTATTGGCTGCAATCCTCATCAGGTTAATAAGGATGTTCAGCCGCTTGTTGGGGGTAATGATAGGTATTCACTTTCTGTGGATGGCATCGAGCCTCAGAGCCGGTGGTGGGAGGCATTGAATGACAGGTTCCTTGATGAAATTATTGTAGAGGCGCTGTCAGAAAACCTTACCCTGAAGATAGCTCATGCAAGAATTGAACAGGCTGTAGCAGATGATAGACAGGCTGCCTCGTTTTTATATCCCGATTTAATCGGTAAGGCATCGGGAGGATCAGATTGGCAGGGCGAGGATAAGCCGGAAGACAGTTTTAGCACCAGCCTGGCGCTTTCATGGGAGATTGACCTGTGGGCACGGCTCTCTTCAGCCAGAAAGTCTGCAGGGTATGAGATACTGGCTTCCCGTGAAGAACTGGAAGCAGTGGCTATCCTGTTAACCGCTCAGGTTGCTGAAACGTATTTTGAGATTATCGAACAAAATCTTCATCTGGCACTGCTTGACCGTCAGATAACAGTTGGAGAGTCCCTTCTTGAACTTATCGAACTACGTTTTGGTTATGGCGAGGCATCTGTCGTAGATGTGTTCCAGCAGCGTCAACAGCTTGCCTCAACCCGTGTTCATGTCCCTATCATACGGTCACGATTGCGAACACTGGGAAACCGGCTCCATGTTCAATTGAGCAGGGCGCCGGTTAGTAAGCCCCTGAAGTTTTCAGAGGATTTTCCCAAACTTCCTGAACTGCCGTCGACCGGTGTGCCGCTTGACCTGCTGATGAACAGGCCTGACCTGAGGCAGATATATAATGGACTGGTTGCTTTTGACTACCGTATTGCCGAGGCAATAGCGGATAGATTGCCAAAGATACAACTGAACGGTAATGCCGGATTTAAAAACAGTTTTTCTACTGAGGGTATGCTGTTTTCCCTTCTTCTGGAGGCAATAGCACCGGTTCTTGACTGGGGAAGGCGCAGTTCAGAGGTTGAGCAACGGGAGGCCCTGTTCAGGGAAGAACTTGCCCGGTATTCCCATGCATATCTGATTGCCATAGAAGATGTTGAGAACGCCCTGTGGCAGGAACGGCATCAAAAAGAATTACTGGAGGCTCTTGAATATCAGATCAGTATTGCAAGATCAAATCTGACCGAAACCCGCAACCGTTACCGTCAGGGATTGACCGATTACCTGCCGGTTCTCACTGCACTGCAGTCACTGCAGGAACTTGAGCGGGATATCCTTTCACGGCAAAGGCAGTTAATCTCTATCCGTATACTTCTCTACAGGGCATTGGGGGGCTCACGGTTGATGACTGGAAATTATCAGCATGCGGAATCTGTTGGGAGCGCAAAGAAAAATATTTCTAAAGAGATTATGAAATGAGATATAAAATTGCTATCGTTATTCTTATTGTCGCTGTAATTGCCGCTTTTGTCCTGTACAAGACAAGTCCAGAGACAAAAAAAACAATACCAAAACGCCCGGTCCCGCTCGTACAGACTGCTGAAGTCCGTCCGGGCAGGGAAAAGGTCTATGTTGAGGCCTTTGGCACGGTGGTACCGGCTCAGCGCATTATGCTTCAATCAGAAGTAGAGGGCAGAATAATTGGCCAGAATCCTGAACTGATACCCGGAGGTTTAATAAATAAGGACGACGTGGTTATTCAGATTGACCCTGTTGATTATGAACTGCGTATAAAAGAGTACATGGCAGAGATGGAAGAAGCTATGTTTGAGCTGGAGCTTGAACAGGGGAGACAGGTGATAGCAAGTCGGGAATGGGAACTTTTGGAAAGGGATATCAAAACCTCTGAATCAGGCAAGAGCCTTGCCCTGCGTGAGCCTCATTTGAGGCTGGTTAAGGCCAAGGTGGAGAAGGCAAGGAGCAGGCTTGCTGCCGCAGAGCTGGCAAAGGAAAGGACAACCATCAGGTCGCCTTATAATGCGCTGGTTCTTGAAGAGTTCATTGACAAAGGACAGCTGGTGAGCAGACAGACACCCCTTGCAACACTTGTGGGGACTGGTCAGTTTTGGGTTCAGGTATCAATGCCGGTATCTGTTCTGCCAAGGATTACTTTTCCCGGAGCAGCCGGACAACAGGGTTCAGAGGTGCATGTCATATTTGAGCCTGTCAGTGGGAAAAAGTTTGTCCGCAGTGGATATGTTTTGCGATTAATGGGAGATCTTGATCCTGAAGCAAGGATGGCCCGCATACTGATTGTTATTGATGACCCGCTTAATCTTCATGCTGACTCTCAGTCACAACAGGATAACAAAAGTCAAAACAAAGCTGGTGTGCATGGAGAAGGCAGAATCCTGCTGGGAAGCTATGTAAAGGTTAAGATTGATGCTGGATTTTTTGACAATGTGTATTCGATTCCTCGTCGGGCACTGCGTGAGGGGGATGTAGTATGGATTAAGGATGATGAGGATAAATTGCAGATCCGCCATGTACGGGTGGTGTGGCGGCTCAAAGATAAAGTGCTGGTGAATGCTGATCTCAAGGATAGTGATAAATTAATACTCAGCAGGCTCCAGTCTCCTTTACCGGGCATAGAAGTACGGAGCGTTGAGAAGTCAAAGGACAAGAGAAGAACGAACCCTTGAACCCTGAATGGATATGGACACTGATACAAAGAGCGGCATACTCGCCTGGATGGCGAAAAACCATGTGGCAGCCAATATCCTGATGCTGACTCTTGTTGTGGGCGGACTGATCGTTATGTCCAGTATCAAGCAGGAGGTATTCCCTGAGTATGAACTCGATATTGTGGATGTATCGGTTACCTATCCCGGGGCGAGTCCTGAGGAGGTTGAAGAGGGAATTATCCTTGCAATTGAGGAGGAAATCCGTGACCTCGAAAATGTAGAACGTATTACGGCCAGAGCCGGTGAAGGCCGGGCCAGTATTTCCGTAGAACTTCTTGCCGGCGCTGATTCTGATAAATTAGTCCAGGACATAAAAAACGGTATAGACCTTATTAGATCCCTGCCCGAAGATGCCGAACGCCCGATAATAAATCTCAAAAAACGCCGTCGTGGAGTGCTGCGCCTTGCTCTCCATGGGGATGTGGATGAGCGGACTCTGTTCTATTTTGCCCAGAATATACGGGAGGAACTCTTAGGATTGCCTTCTGTGACGCAGGTGGAACTGCGGGGAGTGCGTAAACCTGAGATCAGTGTTGAGGTCCCTCATTCCCTGCTTCGTTCCTATGGTTTAACCCTCGGTGAGATTGCGCAGATTATCAGGCAGAATGCGGTAGATGTGCCTGCCGGCGGTATCAAGGCAGATGGAGGCGAGGTGCTTTTGCGTACGTCAGAACGCAGAGACTTTGCGAGCGAGTTTGCAGGGATTCCGGTCATCAGTACGCCCGAGGGCACAGAGGTCACCATCGGAGACATAGCTCAGATTACCGACGGATTTGCTGAATCTGAACGGGAGGCATACTTCAACGGACAACGGGCGGTCATTCTTTATGTGTACCGGACTGGTGAACAGACCCCGCTGGAGATCTCACGCGAGGTCCGGGAATACATGGAGATTTTGAGGCCAACACTTCCGGAAGGCATCGGGTTAAGCCTGTACAATGACAGATCGGAACTCTACAAACAGCGTCTTGATCTGCTTCTGCACAACGGCGTCCTTGGACTCATCCTGGTACTGATTATCCTGGGGCTGTTCATGGAGACCCGGTTGGCGTTCTGGGTTGCAATGGGAATTCCTATCTCAATTATCGGGTCGTTTCTTGTCCTGCAATATACCGGCGGCAGTATCAACATGGTATCGCTTTTCGCATTCATTATTACGCTTGGTATTGTAGTGGATGATGCCGTGGTCGTGGGGGAAAATATCTTTTACAAACGGGAGAAAGGGCTCCCTCCCCTTCAGGCATCTGTTGAAGGAGTCCGCGAGATGTCCACTGTTGTGATATTTGCAGTAGCAACAAATATCATTGCCTTTTTAACTCTGTTCTTTGTGCCGGGTTCAACAGGCAAGTTTTTTTCGATCCTGCCTGTGGTCGTAATCGCAGTGTTTTTGATTTCCCTTGTTGAATGTCTTTTTGTACTGCCTGCCCACCTTGCATACCACCGGCGTGAGCGTGCAGGTGGAGTGCTCGGTGTGATCGAAAAAGTTCCACAGTGGTTTGAAAGAGGGCTGGAACGGTTTATCAATAAGTTTTATGTTCCTCTTCTGCGGTCTGCGGTGTCAAACTGCTATCTTACTGCTGTTGTATTCCTGGCTGTACTTATGGTCGCATATGCATACTGGGACAGCGGCAGGATTGATTTCTCCTTCAGGCCTAAGATCCAGACCGACCGGATTGATGCAGAGGTTACGCTCCCCTATGGTGCGCCAATTCAAGATGTCAGGCGCATTGCGCGTCTTATTGAAGAGGGAGGTTTGCGCGCGGTTGAGAAGTCAGGCGGTAAAAGAATCCTTAAGGGGAGCATGACCGATATTGGACGCCGTGGAGCAAATACTGCTGAAATTAATTTTTACCTTGTCCCTCAAAAAGAGCGCATGATTACTACGCGTGAGTTCAGTGTTTTGTGGCGCAGGGAGGTGGGTGAGATTGCCGGGTTGGAAAGCCTGTTCTTTGATTATCTGGTAGGGCCGGGAGGCTCGGCAGCTATTAACGTTGAATTAACACATCCGGACCCGAGGACACTGGAACTCGCAGCTGCTGACCTTGCCGGCGCCCTTGCTGATTACGAAGGAGTAACTGATATCGACGATGGATTTGCACGGGGCAAACCCCAGTTTGACTTCACAATGAGGTCAGAAGGGAGGAGCCTTGGCCTGACCGCGCGGGAGCTTGGTAACCAGGTGAGGCATGCGTTCTATGGTGCTGAGGCGCTGAGACAACAGAGGGGACGTGATGAGGTTAAGGTGCTGGTACGGCTCCCGGAATCGGAGAGGAATTCCCTGTACAATCTGGAAGAGTTGATGATACGCACTCCTGATGGCGGGGAGATTCCCCTTGCCAGGGCTGCCAATCTTAAGAGCGGCAGGGCATATACAGAGATCAACCGCGTTGACGGCAAACGCGTGCTCAATGTTACTGCCAATGTTATACCGGGACTGGCGAATGAGAACAAGATACTGGCAAGTCTGAAGTCTGAATTCTTACCGCGGATTCTGGTTCAGTACCCGGGACTTAAATATTCTTTTGAGGGCAGGCAGAGGGAACAACGAAAGGCGCTTGGACATTTGTTCTACGGGCTTGGATTTGCCCTACTCGGGATTTTCACACTTCTTGCGGTACTGTTCAGGAGCTATATCCAGGCAGTCCTTGTAATGGTGAGCATTTTTTTCGGCCTTGCAAGCGCCCTTGCAGGTCATATAATCATGGGGTATGATCTGAGCATTATCAGTGTCTTTGGAATGATTGCGCTCTGCGGTGTTGTAATAAACGGAGGACTTGTCCTTACTGTCACTGCAAACCGTATGCGTGACAGCGGTGAACCATACATGCAGGCTGCAATAAATGCAGGTACGCGCCGTTTCCGCCCTATTTTATTAACTGCGCTTACCACCTTCTTTGGTCTTGCACCTATGATATTCGAGTCATCGGTTCAGGCCCGTTTTCTCATTCCCATGGCTATATCCCTTGGGTATGGTATCCTCTTCACCACCTTTGTCATCCTTATCCTGAATCCGGCGCTCTATGTAATCCATCAGGACCTATATAAATCTTTACGAAAAAACAAAGTGGTATAAAAAAAGTGGTTCTTCAGCGGAGTTCAGAATATTGATGAACTCGTAACAATTATCGGGATGGCTAAGTAATATTTTTGATATACAAGACGTAGTGTATTTTTGTGAATGAGGCTATACATGCGGTATGCCGAACGAGCAAAAATACGCTACGACACAGTAGATCGGAATTATTACGACGCCATCATTGTTTTTGTTTTAAAGCGGTTGATGCGTCAATTTTCTCAAATTAAGCGGTTTAACACGGAATTGATTAAACAGCAGAACTATTATTCTCCGGGAGGCTTCTACTTCTTGATTTCAAGAAAATTTCCTTAAATGTTCCACGTGGAACACTCAAGAAGTTGTTTTATGACTTATGAGGCAAAAAAAGATACTAAATTGCAAATTATTTCTACACCTTAGGTTAATAGCTTTACATTTAAGATTATTTTATATTATTTCGATGGGTTGTAATGTTAAACTATTTGACACTAATTGAGAATAAAGTTTCTACAAGAACATAATATCTTTAAGTGACCGAGGGAGTTATGATGCGTAGCAAGTAACGCATAACGTGTATTTCAATCATTTTAATTTTCAAAAAGCAAAGCGCGTGGTTATGTTCAAGGGAACACTAATTATTGTAGTTATCAAGTTTTCTTGATATCATTACAAAATTTACGCTAAGTTATTTAAATATCATAGTTTTATGTAAAAAATGAATTAAATATGTTAGATTATTTGGTAGTTATACAGAAAACTATATAAGTACTGGTTAGCCATCAGGAATAAAGCGACCGTGCATGAAACCAAGTGGAAATACAAAGGCGTTTGTGACGAAGCCAGGCGTCACGCCCTTCAGACCGATATACCTTTCGAGGATATCGCTGGTCGTCTAGAGCGAGAGATGGAGATCCTTTGCTGCCACACTCGCGACTGTGGCGATAAGCAGGGATACAAATGCACAATTTACTGTGTCGAAGTAGCACCACAGCTTTTTGACATATTCTTCAACTCATATTCTGGATATCGAGGCGCGTACTATCAATCGTCCGAATTCGGTCTTTCTGCAAACGCTCTTCTATTAAGTACTGTAGTGCCCCGATTGGTGGCTTGGATCCGTTCCCACTGCGCAGATCAAGACGCTGAGTTTGCAGCGAAGTCTCTCTCAGGAGCATCGGCAAAGGCATGGCTCGCGGAAGACACACTTTCTTTCTGTGAGCGGTGTAAGGGCGAATGGGATTCTTCAGCGCGAGCTGATCTCGAGATCATTAATGAGCGCTGGGAGTGCGATTCGCACATACACGCGGAGTGGGGGCAGCAGGCGCATTGGTTTAGGAAGATTCGCTTCATTGGGGCATTTATCAACGACCAGGGCGAGGAGTATGTTGCGCTTCATAAAATAGGGCGTGCCGCAGACATTTGTGCTCGTGGATGGTCATGACGGCAAACAAAAAGTTTCACCCGACGCAAAAACCGCGCGGGTGAACTTGACGTTATAGATAAGGAATAATTATGTCAGAAAACGATGAGTTGAAAGAGCATATTAAATATACTGGAGAGTCTATTAAATTTTTCTCTAATCCGAATAAACAAAATCGTGAAATTTGGGTAGTAAACGAATTTCTAAAAAACTTTAATATTAAATTTAACTCTGATGAAATCAAGCCTGTTTCTGACGACCCACCCGACATTATTTTTCGTGATGCGAGATTTGAAATAAAGGAAATTTTGGATAAAAACAGGAAGCGCCATAAAGAATATAAAGAAAAACTTGAAAGAGCAAAAAAGGCAAAAAGTAAGGCCGATCTTTTAGAACCTTATTCGCCTCAAAAAGCCACTATTCAAGAAATTGCTGATCTTATTGAAGAAAAGTTAAAAAATTATATTATCAGCCCAGAATTATACTCAAAAATAGATATGCTATTCTACGTGAATTTATCGTCTTTTGGTTTTGATAAAGAGTGTTGTTATTCCCTTGGAAATAAAGAGATCTGGGAGAAGTGGCGATCAGTATCTATGGTTGAGAATGGCAATGTTAATTTTGTCTTTTATGCTGATAGTACTGCACCAGACTATATAAGACCGAATATAGGGCAGTTTATTCGTGGCAATAGAAATCTATAACACTTATAAGGCCTCCTCATGTTCCCATAAAACTCCTCAACGGGACAGGCAAGACAAAAAAGGATCTTTAACGGATTTTAAGAAATCCTTTTATATTTAAAAAAGATTCATAACAGTTCTGACTTGATTTCCATTTACGGTGTCATCATTCTGCACCAAACCCCGAAAAACAGGGTTCACGGGGCAGGCACTTATCGAAGCTCAATAGCCAATTAGTATATAAGTAACTATTCCAAGAAAAATTGACAAATGAAAACAATTTGACAGAAGCAGAAATTATTGGTATTCTATAAAAGAATACAATAGGCACACGTTCATGAAATATTTTGATTGGGATGATGAGAAGAACGAGCTTCTTAAGAAAGCGCGAGGAGTGTCATTTGAACAGGTTGAACTGGCAATAGCATTGGGTGATCTGGTTGATCGAATTAAACATCCGAATCCGGCGAACTATCCGAATCAGAAAGTTTTTTTGGTAAAAATAGAAGATTATATCTATTCTGTACCATATGTAGAGGATGACGATAAAATATTTTTGAAAACAATAATACCAAACAGCAAGGCAACAAAAAAGTATTTTGGAGGTAAAAAATGAAAAAGGCAGCGTATTTGGATAAAGACGAGAGGGAATTGGTAAAATCACTTGAAAAGGAAGAATGGGTTTCAGACCTCACTAAAAAACAAAAAAAGCAATTCGAGGAATATGCCCGCTATAGCCTAAACAAACAAAGGCGAATTAATATACGAATGACTGAGCGAGATTTAAAGAAAATTCGGGCGAAAGCTATTGAAGAGGGCATTCCGTATCAATCCCTTATCTCAATGCTGATTCATAAATACAATGAAGGAAAAGTATCAATTAATCGATGAATGCCCCATCAAGAAAATCCAGCGGATGGCTGATAGCCACCGCTGATTAAATTCGTTAACTATTTGATGGTCTTGAACGAGTGCCAGAGGTGAGTTATGTGGTATTATTTAATTGCATGAAATATAATAGATTAAATAACATTATAGGAGATTGAAGATGTTAAAAATTCATAAAAAAATTGTCCTTGATGAAGGTCAAAAGCCAGTCGCTGTCCAGATTCCTATTGAAGAATTTGAACGTATGGAAGAAATAATAGAAAATTATGGATTATCTAAATTGATGGATGAAGTAAAGAACGATGAACGGTTTTCAATTGAGGATGCAAAAAAATATTATCAATCACTGAAATAAAATGTGGAGAGTTGAGTATACGAAACGTTTTCTAAAAGAACTCTCCAAGCTACCCAAACAAATACAAGTTCAAGCCGAAAAGATAGTATTTGAAGAATTATTGTCGGCCAATCCTCTCAATCTTGGATATCTCAAACATATGACAGGTTATCCAGATAAATACAAAATCAGAATTGGAAACTACAGAATAGGTATCACAATAGATAAATCCAATAAATTGTTAATTTGTCAGCGTATTGCTCATCGCAAAGACATTTACAAAATATTTCCATAAACAATGAACACATAACCCTTGAGCTAGTGCCACGTTGTAACAACTATTATTTTTATGAGCAGATTCACAGATGAACTAATAGTATCTCCTCTTCCAGACGGAAGAACGTGGGTAATAAGGCGGGACTTTGGATACGATATTGGTAAAGAAGGAAGCGTAAATACAATCAATGTTCCAATAGGGTTTAAAACCGATTTTGCCAGTGTTCCAAGATTCCTGTGGGCATTTATTCCACGATGGGGGAAATATGGAAACGCTGCGGTAATCCATGATTTTCTCTACTGGGAACAAAAATACACCAGAAAGGAATCTGACAGGATTTTTTTGGAGGCAATGTGCGTATTAGAGGTATCATATTTAATAAGGACTTTGATCTTTTATGCAGTAAGGCTTTTCGGATGGTATGCCTGGAACAGGAATAAGAAAATGAAGGTTATAAATTCGAAATATAAAATTTATGAACCCATGACTAACATTGTCTTACAGTTGACAGCTAAACCTTCCACTAAGACTTAAGCATTGTCAGCTCCTGAAAGGTCGTTGAAAAACTCCTGAAATACTACAACGACCTTTTTTAATCTGTGAAATCAGAGATTGTTAAGGTTTTTCAACAATCTCCTGAAAGCGACCATTAGACTTCGACAAGTAAACACTTAAAAGAGTATAATTACGGCTATGAGTATAAACAGGCAAAGTATATATTTTCCGGTGTATGTCATGGTCTTTATCTTATTTGGATATCCAGAATGTCCTGCTCAGGTTACATAAATAGCACACTGCTAACTTATCTTTAAACTTATTATTCATGAAACAGGAAGCTGTTAAAGTAATTAAAAATGCCATTGAAAACCTTAATGACCAGTGGCGGCTGGACAGTGTTCCGGAAATAGAAATAGAAATTCCAAAAAACGAATCACTGGGCGACATTGCTACGACAGTAGCAATGAGCCTGACCAAAATATTAAAAAAACCCCCGAGAAAAATAGCAGAAGAGCTTCTTGAGAGAATAAAAGAGAAGCCTCATTCTTTCGAAAAAATAGAAGTAGCCGGGCCTGGCTTTATAAACTTCACATTTAAAAAAGAACACCTATATAAAAAACTTGAACAGCTTTTAGAACAGGAACATTCTTTAATAAGAACAGACATAGGCAAAGGCAGGAAGCTTCAGGTTGAATTCGTAAGTGCTAATCCCACCGGCCCGCTTCATATCGGACATGGAAGAGGGGCTGCGGTTGGAAATGCTCTGTGCAATCTCCTTCAGGCGGCAGGCTTTGATGTGCAAAGGGAATATTACATAAATGACGCCGGGCTTCAGGTAAAACTTTTAGGACAGTCTGTATATTCCAGGTATCAGCAGAGACTGGGCAATGACGTTCCTATTCCCGAGGACGGTTATAAAGGAAGCTATATTGAAAACATTTCAGAAGAGATAATTAAACGGGCCGGCAACAAATACCTGAAAACCCCTTTTGAAGAATGTAGAGACTTTTTTACGAATTATGCGTATAAAATGATGCTTGCTGACATTGCGAAAGACCTGAAAGACTTTGGCATCGCCTTTGACAGATGGCAGAGCGAGAAAGAGCTATATGAAAAAGGCATGATAAGGGATTCATTAAATACCCTGCGGGAAAAGGATTTCCTATATGAAAAAGACGGCGCCAAATGGTTCAGGTCAACTAAATTCGGAGATGATAAAGACAGGGTAGTAGTAAAAAAGGATGGGGAATATACATATTTTGCCTCTGACATCGCCTATCATAAAGATAAACTCAACAGGGGATTCAACACAATTATTGATATATGGGGCGCAGACCACCACGGCTACATCCCAAGACTTAAATCAGTGTTTGAGGCATTTGGACCTCAGGATGGAACACCGGGCACTGCAAAAGAAAAATTCAGGGTCATACTCATACAGATGGTAACCCTGCTCAGACATGGGAAGCCTGTGCAGATGTCAAAAAGGGCAGGAGAATTTATAACCCTGCGCGAGGTAATCAATGAGGTTGGCACAGACACTGCAAAATTCATTTTCCTGACAAGAAGGGCTGACAGCCACCTTGAGTTTGACATTGAGGTTGCAAAAGAGCAGTCATCAGAAAATCCTGTTTTTTATGTCCAGTACGCATTTGCAAGAATTTCAAGCATATTCAGGCAGGCCCTGAACCGCTCTGGTGCAGGGCAGGCAGCAGAGAAAAGGGTTCAGGGATTCAAGGATTCAAGGGTTCAAGAGGTTGACCTTTCGGATCTCAAAGAGAATGACGAGATTTCTATAATTAAAAAACTCCTTCAGTATCCAATGGTCTTTGAAGGGGCAGTGCTTTCTTTTGAGCCGCACAGGATAACCTATTATCTTCAGGCCCTGGCAGGTCAATTTCACTCATATTACAATAAACACAGGGTTATCTCTGATGACAAATCACTAACTACCGCAAGACTCTGTCTGTGCAAGGCTGTCCATATTGTGCTGGAGGAAGGCTTGAACATATTGGGGGTTAGCGCTCCGGAGAGGATGTAAGTGAATCGTTATATGTTATTAGTTATATGTTATTAGAGCCGTGTCAGTGATTACTGTGATTTTTTTTACGTATAACGTATAACTGTTAACGTATAACGAAATTGGGAGCTTAACTTGCAACATCCTTGTTTGACATAATCATGTAAGACTGGAGGTTTCAGTATGCTTTACATAATTTTGTTAATAATTCATGTGCTTTCCGTTGTCATATGGATAGGTGGTGTAGCATTCGTCACAATGATTATGTTTCCCATGATACTAAGAACACAAAACTCCCTTGAACAGGTCATGATGTTTCAGGGGGTTGAGCACAGGTTCTCCAGGATTGCGAAGGTCCTTGTAATTCTTACCGGGCTTTCAGGTTTTTACCTGATTCATGAGAGAGGTATAAGCTTTGGCATCTGGATAATGATTATTATCTGGACAATCTATGCTTCTCTTCTGTTTTTTCTTGAGAAGCGTCTTTTTAAAAGGCTTCTTTCTCAAACCCCTGAGAAACAGATAAGCACAGAGAAGATATTTTTCAGGCTTCAGGTCTTTCACTGGGTTATTTTGATTCTGAGCTTATCTGCCATCGCAGCAGGCGTATGGACAAGCCATTACTAAATTAAAAATTAAGAGTTAAGAGTTGAAAGTTAAGAGTTATGAGTTATGAGACAAGAGTTAAGTTTAAATTAACAAGAACTGACGATAATGCACGGCTCGGACAGATTCACACCTCAAGAGGAATTATAAACACTCCTGCTTTTATCCCTGTTGGCACCAATGCAACGGTTAAGGCAATGTGTCAGAATGAGCTGAAAGATCTCGGTGCTGAAATAATTCTTTCAAACACCTACCACCTCTATCTCAGGCCGGGCCATGATGTAATCAAAAAGCTCGGCGGGCTTCACAAATTCATGAACTGGCACGGGCCCGTTCTTACAGACAGCGGAGGGTTCCAGGTTTTCAGTCTTTCACCATTACGAAAAATAAATGATGACGGGGTCACGTTTAAATCCCATCTTGACGGATCAACTCATTTCATAACCCCTGAGATAGTTATGGAAATCCAGGGTGCCCTTGGTGCTGACATTGCAATGGCATTTGACGAATGCATACCATATCCTTCTTCCCGCGAATATACTGTTAAATCTCTTGCACTAACAACTAAATGGGCAAGACGGTGTCTTGATGCCAGAGACAAAAATCAGGCGCTCTTTGCTGTTGTTCAGGGCGGTACATACAATGATTTAAGGAGACAGAGCGCTGAAGAATTAGTTGATATGGATTTTGACGGTTATGCACTCGGAGGCCTGAGTGTCGGGGAGCCAAAAGAAATAATGTATGAGGTTTTTAATCATACCACACCAATTTTGCCCCATGACAGGCCAAGATATCTCATGGGCATAGGAGATCTAAATGACGTGCTTGAGGCTGTCTCAGCAGGCATTGACATGTTTGACTGTGTAATGCCTACACGAAACGCAAGAAACGGGACATTGTTTACAAGCAGGGGAAGGATAAGCATAAAGCGGGAGGAATTCAAGGCAGATCAGAGCCCCCTTGACCCTGACTGTGAATGTTATACCTGTAAAAATTATTCAAAGGCATATTTGAGACATCTTTTCATGAATAAAGAAATCCTTTCAATGAGATTAAATACATTGCATAATCTTCATTTCTATCTGGAATTTTTCAGAAAAATGAGAGAGGCTATTGAAAATGAAACCTTTGGTAATTTTAAAAA
>JAZFSN010000015.1:0-6987 GCA_036446195.1 Thermodesulfovibrionia bacterium
TTTTTTGGATTACGAGGATGCTGCCTGAATGCCCCGCTCTATGAGCGGGGATGAAAGGCAGCTATATAAATAAAAATAATTATTCCTTGCTCGGAAGCCCCGCCTTGTAGGCGGGGAGCTTCACTTTATTGCTTTTTTCAGCCTGTTGTATTTTTGTTCGCCTACGCATTCTTTTGCAAAGTCGCACCACTCTATACATGTAGGGCCGAGGAGCCGTATATTCATTTTGCCGCAGTATTTGCAGTTTATCTCCGTCTCATCACTCCATATCTCTATAGTCTTTCCGCAGTGACAGCATGGGATGTCTTCCGGTTTTGGCTTTTTTATTTCTCCGCTTCCGGGACAGCTTTCTTTAAACATTTTTTACCTCTGCTTGTATTATAACAGGCTGTTGAAAAAGTCATCAACAGCCTTGATTGCACAGATAAGAAAAAATGATTACGCAGATATTGCAAGGAGTTTTAATCGGTGTAATCTGATCTTTTGTCTGTGTAATCAGAGATTGTTGAGTTTTTCAACAAGCTCATAAATAGTGACACTAAAGAAATCCAATTTATGATTTAATTTTACAGGCTATTCTAAAAAATAATTGTCGGAAATTCTTACATTTTATTCAGCCTGTTATAATAAGCATTAAACCCATTATAATGGAATTTATTGAATTTTTAAATGAGTTAAAGTTCTTATGCATGATATGGCTTGACCATTGCTGGTAAAATAATATGCTTAAAAAGGTGGTCTAAATAGGGATGAGCATATTAAGGTTGCAAAATTATTATACATATATTAATATAATAGGAATTAAGCAAGTCAATTAATCCGCAAGTATCAATTAAGAAAAAGGGGGAAGGAGGGGAAATGAATTTTTTTAAGAAGAACAAAAGGTTGACTTTACTTTTAGTATTAGTTTCTTTGATACTGGCGCCTGTGTTTTTATACAATGGGGTTCTTGATGCTCAGGCTCCTGGAGCTCCGGATGAAGGTAGAACTTCCGGCAGTGACCTGAGAGCGCCCGGTCCATTACTTGCACCGGGTACTCCTGAAGTTATGATAAGTCTGGCAACACTCAATAGCTGGATAAACAATGGGTATAACAATGGTGTACCCGATCAATCTGGCTATACCAAAATGGCCATATTGTCTGTCCAGCCAAATACAGATTATGCAAATGGTCATCCGACAGGCGCATATCAGTGGGAACAGAGTGAACTGAGAACTTTCAGGTCAGACGGAGTACTCAGCATTAAGCAAAATGTTGCTACACAGCCTCTGATGGATGTCATCCTTCAGAAGGCCGGGATAGACGCTGACACAGTGGTTGTTCTTACTGGTAATAACATGCAGCAGCTTGGACTCGCATATTTCAATTTCAGGTATTGGGGATTTCCCAGGGGGAGGCTTAGGGTGGTGAACGGTCTTATCAAGGATCATATAAGCGCGGGATATTCGTGGGACACAAATACTCCTGCACCTGTTGGAAGCACTGATACCGTATGTAATGAGGATCAGAGCACTTCAGTTGATGAACTCAGGGCATCTTTAGCAGAGATTATTAGTGTGGCAGCCGATGGTGACCCGACTACTATTCCATTTGATGTAAGGAGTGAAAGTGAATGGGACGGCACCCAGGTAAGAAGTGACGTTGCTTTTCAGGGACATATCAGAACCGCCGTATGGAATGAATGGAAAGACCAAACAACAACAGGTACCTCAGGTGCTCCAGGCACCGAAATTAAGGACGCTGCATCACTTACAGCAATATTTAATGGTATAGGCATAACCAGCGCTGATACCTCATACATTTATTGTCAGACAGCCACAAGGACCGGGGTGTCCTTTCTTGCACTTGATGCTGTGCTTGGCTGGAGAGTAAAGAAGGTTGACGGTTCATGGGTCGAATGGGGTAATCTGACTGATGAGGGAGGCACATTACCTGCAAACAGCCCATGGAGGACAGACTGCGGTGTTTCTGGAGCGACAGCTTGTACTGCCATCCCTACACCAGCAACTGTTTCCGAAGCAGTTAGTTTTGCGAGTACTGGTGGAGCAGTTCTGTCTTGTCCTTATGCTGCTGCTGCAGACGCAACGAATGAGAATGATATACAGATTTGTGCCACTTCTATACAAAATACTGATTGTAACGGTGAAATAAACTAAGTGTGATTAATCTTAAAAGGGAGCAGTGGAAACACTGCTCCTTTTTTTTAGCTCTAAAATCCAGAAAGAGCTACAGACCTGCCTACCGGCAGGCAGGGATTCACCTGACCCTTCCCTTTACCGTTTTTCGGAGAGTCGCTCCGACCTCGCGTCCTCTCTTTAATAAGGCAATATTGACCATAAAGAGTCCCTTGTGTTAGAAAAGGTAATGAAAGCAAAACAGAGCCTGCTCTCAAAGATACCATCTGTTGATGATTTTCTAAAGAGTTTTTATGGTGAAAAGTGGCTTAAGTCATATCCGAGGAAGATAGTTCTCAAGTCTATAAGAGAAGCGCTTGAGACAAAACGAAAAGAAATATTAAACGATAGTCTTTCCATAGAGATATCCATTGACTCAATCTCTCCTGATGTTGAGCAGTCAATAAAAGAACTGGCTGTCTGTAAGCTGAGACCACTGATAAATGCTACGGGGGTAGTGCTTCATACCAATCTTGGAAGGGCTGTTCTTTCCAGCAGGGCTGTTGAAAATATCAGGCGTGTTGCAGGCAGTTACTCCAACCTTGAATATGAGCTTTCACGGGGTAAAAGAGGCAAAAGATATACACACATAAAAGACCTTCTCATAGAATTAAGCGGCGCTGAAGATGCGCTTGTTGTTAATAATAATGCCGCGGCAGTTCTTATCTGCCTTAATACATTTGCAAAAGACCGGGAGGTCATTGTATCAAGGGGCGAGCTTGTTGAAATAGGCGGCTCTTTCAGAATCCCTGAAATCATGGAATCAAGCGGTTCTATCCTGAGAGAGGTCGGTACGACGAATAAAACACATTTTACTGACTATGAAAATGCTATGAGTGGAAATACATCTCTTCTTCTCAAGGTTCATCAGAGCAATTATAAACTGGTTGGTTTTACTGAAGATGTCTCTATAGAGGAACTGGTCAAACTCGGCCGGACATACAGGATTCCTGTTATGACAGACCTCGGAAGCGGCTGTATGATTGATTTGGAAAAATACGGGATACATGGTGAACCCACTGTTCAGAGTGTCGTCAAAACCGGCGCTGATATTGTGACCTTTAGCGGAGACAAGCTTCTTGGGGGACCTCAGGCAGGAATAATACTTGGCAGAAAAAAACTGATACAGAAGATACAGGGGAACCCTCTTCTCAGGGCAATAAGGATAGATAAACTGAATCTCGCATCTCTTGAGGCGACCTTTATGCAGTATCTTGATGAGGAAAAGGCGGTTAATGAAATCCCGACACTAAGAATGTTGACGCAGGCCCTGGAGAAGATAAGAAAGAGGGCTAAGAGGATTTTTATGTCTTTGAACAAAGGCATTTCCAGTCAGGCAGTAATAAAAATTGTTCCGGACAATTCACGCGCAGGCGGAGGTTCCCTGCCTGAAACAGACTTTCCGACTTTTGCAGTATCAATTAAGCCTTCTGAAATATCTGTAAATACGCTTGAAAAAAAATTAAGGGAAAGCACCCCTCCGGTGATTGCAAGGATTAAAGATGATGCCCTGCTCATTGATGCACGGACAGTGCAGGATGAGGAAGTGAAGACCCTGGTAAGTTGTATAAAAACAGCCTTATTCTCATAAAGATAAAACTTCTACCTAAATTGAGCGGTTTATGATACAAAAACCGGTTGATGGAGGCTCTTGCAAAAGTCTTTGTTCGTCATTCCCGAAGTCTTTATCGGGAATCCAGTATCCTTATTATTAAATAGTTCCCTGCTTACTGCCTGCAGGGACGGCGTCTGGATTCCCGTTCCCCGCTTACTACCTGCGGGGACAAGCTTCACGGGAATGACGACATAACTGAAGGATCGCTCAATTTAGGTAAACCTATGGTTTTTGAAAGGGGTTTAGTTCACTGCATTACGTAATTCTCGGTACAGCAGGACATATTGACCACGGAAAGAGCGCTCTGGTAAAGGCCCTTACCGGCATTGATCCTGACAGGCTCAAGGAAGAAAAAGAACGCGGCATTACAATTGATCTGGGATTTGCATATCTAAACTATCCTGACGGGCTCAATGTCGGCATTGTTGATGTCCCCGGGCATGAGAATCTGGTAAAAAACATGCTTGCAGGCACAGGCGGTATAGACATTGTGCTTCTGGTTATTGCTGCAGATGAAGGGGTTATGCCTCAAAGTAAAGAGCATCTTGCCATATGTAATCTGCTTAAAATAAAAAAGGGGCTGATTGTTTTAACAAAATCAGATTTGGTTGACAAGGACTGGCTTGCGCTCATTAAAGATGACATTGGAAATCTTGTAAAAGGGACTTTTCTTGATAGCGCTGAAATCATTTCTGTATCTTCAAAAACCGGATATAATTTAGATCTGCTTAAAGAAAAAATAAGAGATATTGCATCAGGTGTTGAACCGAAGCCGGTAAAAGGTATATTCCGGCTGCCTGTGGACAGGGTGTTTACACTTAAAGGTTTTGGCACCGTTATCACAGGCACTGCCATTTCAGGAAGCATCTCCCTGAATGATTCTGTTGAAATTATTCCAGAGGACATAAAGACAAAAATCAGAGGACTTCAGAGCCACGGCAGGTCACTGAAGACAGCTTATGCAGGGCAAAGGGTTGCAATAAATCTGCAGGGGATTGAAAAACAGGAAGTCAAGCGGGGAGATGTTTTATCATTCCCCGATAAAATAAAGCCGACATCTGTATTTGATGCCAGGATTGAGTTTTTAAAAGATGCCCCTCTTCCAGGCCTGCGTAACAGGAGCCTTGTGCATTTGCACACAGGGACTTCAGAAGTTACAGGGAGGGTTATTATCTATGGTAAAGACAGTCTGACTCCCGGAGATAATGCATACTGTCAGTTCAGGCTTCAGGGCAAAATTGCAGTTATGTCCGGGGACAGATATATCATAAGAAGATTTTCTCCTTTACTGACTATCGGAGGAGGTGAAATCCTTGATCCGTCACCACGGCGAAGAAAAAGAAAAGAGGAATGTAAGGATTTGAGGATTTTTGAACATGGAAGTCTGGAAGAAAAACTATTAATGAAAATTTTCTTTGGCGGAATCAGCGGTATAACTATATCAGCCCTGGAGGGATGGATTAAGGCTGAATTGCCTGATATCCGGGATACAATAAAATCACTCGTAAAAAACGGCAAAGCAGTCCAGATGGAAAATATACTTTTGCATAAAGAGGCTTTTAATGATTTTTCTCAAAAAACAGTCTCGACAATTAAAGCGTTTCATAAAGAGAATCCTTTAAGGGCAGGGATACAGAAAGAAGCCATCAGGGCTGTTTTTAAATGGCTTGACCAGAAGGTATTTGAAGGTCTTATCTCTCATGTTAATGATATAGAGTTCATAAAGGATATCGTAAAGTTAAAGTCCTTCAAGATTTCCCTGAGCGAGGATAAGGAGCACGTAAAAGCGAATATATTGAAAATTCTTAATCAGTCTGCTTTTCATCCTCCAACGAAGGATGAACTTGTATTCCGACTATCCGGGACGATAAACAATAAGGAACTCACTGAACTATTGAAACTCATGGTTTCCGAGGGAAGCATTGTCAGAATAAATGATGATGTTTTTCTATCATCAGAGAATTATAACAGGATGATAAAGAGACTTGAGAGATTTTTTAAAACAAAATCAGAGATGACAGTTGGAGAGTTTCGGGATATTTTAGGGACCTCAAGAAAATATGCCATTCCTTTTCTTGAGTATCTCGACAGCAATAAAATAACACTGCGCGCGGGAGATATCAGGAAGTTTCTTATTAAGGGTTAAATTGTAAAAAAAATCGCTTAATTTATTTAAAGACTATGCTGGATGTCCACTCAGTTGCCTCTCAGGTTAAGCACAACTGCAATATCTCGGATGCTAAATACTGGGGTCTTTATTCTCCGTGCGGGCTTCTCCTGAGGTTAAGGGACCTGTACCGGACAGAGAAAGGTTTAAGGCCAAGTGAAAAAGCAAAGCCGGATGATATAGGGGTTTGGATAGGCGATAGAGAGAAACTGTGGGAAGAGCTTGACTCACTTGATTTTCAGAAAATTACAATTAATGGCAAAAAATACCGGCCCTTTGATGTAAAAGGCATAAATGATGTTCTTCTAAGAGAAGGCCTTCTTTATGGAGCAGGTTTTGGCAATCTTTCGAAACCCACGTTTTTCCTGGCTGAGCTTGTTAAAAAAACCAGGAAAGGCAGGTACAGCATTTATATTTCAGGCAGGGAGATTTCACGCGACCTTTCCACTGCCCCGGCCATGCTTCAGGGAAACACTATCATTGCAAGGCAGGAAACAATGAATTTCTTTTTATGGGATAAATTTGAGGAAATGAAGTCAAGAAAATATAGCGGCGCCCTGTTCCATGCCTTTTCAGAATACGGCATTTCAAAAGACGACGGGTTTGCGCCTGAGAAACTTGAGGGACGGCTGGCAGAGATTGCGCATGAGGAGCTTTCTTCCTGTATCTATCACGAGTTTGGAGAGGCGTCTCAGAGAAAGGCGCTTGGGAGATGGTGGAAAGACCTGATAGTAAAGCTGCCTTACAGCAGGGCTGAACTGTTCTTAAGAGGGCTTAAAGACATTCTTTCAGATACATGCAGTGCCGGGATGCTGGCGTATATCATAAGAAATAAAAAAACAGGCTCTCTTGCATTTTATGTTGCAATGCTCGACGGCTTCAGAAAAACCATTTTCCCGGACATGGCAAAGGCATACGATGAGTTCCTGATTACTCGCAGATGGCCTCTTATTGAGAAGGCAAAGATACAAGGATATAAAAAGGCCGGAGGCTATATAAAAATACTCCGTGACATGGCAGATAAGGGCAG
>JAZFSN010000016.1:0-3992 GCA_036446195.1 Thermodesulfovibrionia bacterium
TCTATTTACACTCATATGAGAAACTTTTAGAACAGAGGCTATTTCCCTCTCACTCATAGAAGCTTCGTGAGTAAGCAGGAATTTTATAATTCTTACCTTTGTCTTTGAATTTAGTACATCTAACAGGGAGATATTAAATCTCATTTCAGTTCCTTTGTAACATATCTGTTACAAGTGTAACATATATAAAAGATTTGTCAAGAATTTTAAGGATATTTTTGAATAAATTAGGGGAAAAAATTAAAGCCCTACAATTAAAGTAAATATATCAGGAATATACGCCTTTTTTATTGAATTTGTAAACTATTTAATACATGAGGAAAATTAAGACTTTCTTGACGCTTCATACTCAATGAAAGTATAATTCACAATATAGAAATTTAGAAATTTCCGAAGCAAAAAGAACCATTAGCAGCGAGGAAATGAAACATAGAATTATGACATAGCGAAAATAAAATGGACTTCTGAAAAAAAATGACAACTAACAACAACGAATTTATCAGTGTCACTATTGACAAAAGTCATATTATCACAATAGGGGAAAGGCTTTATGCGGAAAGCATTGAGTTTGTCAGGGAAATTGTAAACAATGCATATGACGCTGATGCAACACTTGTGGATATTAACGTAGCTGAAGACTCAATAGAAATCAAAGACAACGGTACAGGCATGGACATAGACGGTCTCAGGCAGTATTTCAACATTGGCTCACAGCAAAAACTTTATTCTCCGAAGTCTTCGGTTTACGGAAGGGATAGAATCGGGCAGTTTGGCATAGGAAAGTTTGCAACCCTTTCAGCCTGTCAGCGATTTATTGTAATAACAAAAAGCGGCGATTTTATGGGCAGGGTTGTCTTTGATAAAGAAGAATGGGAGAAATCAGAGAATGTATGGCAGCTTCCACTTGAAATCCTGCCGCCGGACCGCAGGGATACAGACGGTACAACTGTAATTCTTGAGAGGCTGAATAAAAAATTTGGCCTTAAAGATATAGAAGCAAAAATCATTGAAGGTACACCCCTCAAAGCGCCTCATTTCAGAGTGAGATTGAACAGACATACAATTACCCCCCGCAGCCTTTCAGGACACAAAGTCCCCTTTCTCGAAGGAACAAATTTTGGACCTGTTACGGGAGAAATAGTCATATTACCTGAAACAGCTGCAACGACAAAGGACCTTGGGATCGAGGTAAAGGTAAAGCAGGTTACTGTTAAACGTGAATTTTTCGGCATGGAGACATGGGGTAAAGCAATGGCACGGGTAAGGGGAGAAGTTTATGTTGACTTTCTCCAGCTTACAAGCGACAGAACCGGATTTATAAAAGACTCTCCCGAGTATTTTGAATTTCGGAAGGTAATGGAGAAAGTTATTGGAGAAGTTAAGACTGTCATTCAGAAACTCACAGGGAGGAAAGAAGGAAGAAAGGTAAGCCGTGCATTGAAAGAAGCGCTTCAGAAAATATACAGGGCATTGGCTGCAAATCCTGATTTGTCGCCTTTTGGAGCATTACCGGTTGGCGACGAAACAAAAGGTATCGGAGGTGCGGCACTGATATCAAAAGGCAGGGGAGAAGTAAAAGGAACAGTTCAATCAGTCCAGTCTCAACGCGAGCCAAGCCTTGACATTCAAACTAAAATGACTAAGCGAAGGAAGAAAAAACCAAAGGTAAAACAGTTGACCCCGAATGCTATTATAAAAAAGATGAGATTCGGTGAAACAGGGGTGTCATGCTGCGTAGACAGTTTCGGGGACGACAGCCCCGAGGTGTTTTCAGAAGAGACAACAATTTATATCAACAGGGACCATCCCCTTTATAAAAGAGAATCCAAAAAAATGGAAACCCATATCCTTAATCTCTCGAGACTTATCACACAGGAAATATCCCTTATGAATGACCCTAAAAATCCGAGACAGGCATTTGAAAGGCAAAGCAAACTGCTGAGGGATGCTTTTATTGATAGATAGTTCGACCCCACCTACGAGGTAGAGTCATCTGGTCGCCTATGTAAAGAAATTATACAATGTGCCTTGACAAATATAATATTTCGTGATTAAAGTATTACTATTAGGTATTTCTTTCCCTAATCCAAAAATAAAATCTAATCACATAGATTAAATAACTATATCCCGACAAAGTCAAATCCAGATTAATCGGGAGGCAGAAAGCTGCGGGTGCCGAGTTTATCGAAGCATGGCCGAACTACAGAAAAATGAATCTGTGGTTAGTTCGCTCTTTGGAGGCCAATTAAAATAAGGTTGAATGCTTAATTTATCAATTTATAGGGAGACGACAAAATGAAAATTAGATTTCTGTTATACATTGCGGTAATGGTATTGGTAACCACAATCACGATAACACAAGCTGGCCAGTTAGACATTCCAGCAGCAGAACAGGCAAAAGAAGATGCAGTAGCTCCATATAATTCACCGGTAATAAATGAGGATTGGGAATTAACATCTTTGCCATATTATGTAATATCTGATGCCCCCGCTTTAAAAGAACTCTTAGGAGTTAAACATGAGTTCCCAGCAGTGTTTTCAACAGATCTGACACAAGAACAAGTACGATTTCTCAATACCTCTGGAATAAAAACAAAGCGAGTTCAGATATATCAGATAAAAGGAAAACCTGTCTGTGGTGATGGGATTTGCCAGGGAAATGAACCAAAAACATGTGCAGAAGATTGTCTAAGTGAACCAGAGCCTGAACCAGCAAGATCATGTTTCCCTGACAACCAAAATCCATGGGGGATAGTTAAAGTAAATGGTGGTTCTGGAGGAGCAGGTGTGACAGTTGCAATTTTGGATACAGGAGTTGACCAGGGCCATCCAGATTTGATAGCAAATATAGTAGATTGTGTAACAATGGTCACTCGTTTTAAACCAGATACTAAAAATTGCGAAGATAGGCATGGACATGGAACGCATGTGTCAGGGACAGTGTTGGCATATGCTGGTTCAGATGGCCTGGGAATTTATGGAGTAGCACCAGAGGCAAGCTTAATTGCAGTAAAAGTCTGTGACAGAAAAGGCTGGTGCTATGGAGATGACATAGCAGCAGGGATTTATTACGCAACAGATAATGGAGCTAACATTATCTCAATGAGCATTGGTGGAGACACACCAGATTCACAGGTATTAGCGGCAATAGACTATGCGGTTGATAAAGGAGTTCTACCAGTTGCAGCGGCAGGGAATGATGGACCAGAAAATGGCAGCATAGATTATCCGGGAGCTTATGTGAAAGTAATTGCAGCAGGAGCAATTGACTCAGCAGAAAAAGTACCGGATTGGAGTTCAAGGGGAATAAATGATGGTGATTATGTAATAGAAGAGAAAGAGGTTGAATTTGGAACTCCCGGCATTTCAATAGAGTCCACATACAATGGCGGCTGTTACACCTATATGTCAGGAACTTCTATGGCAACGCCACATGTTTCAGGATTAGCAGCAAAGTTGTGGGATATAGCAGATGGAACGTTTGATGGAATTGGCAACGCAGCGGACACAAGAAGTTATTTGCAGGACATAGCAGGAGACATCTGGGAAAATGGGGACGACTCCGCAACTGGATTAGGATTGCCCATAGCGCCTTAACCTGCCAGATACTTTCAGGAAGGAAAGTCTAACGAGTCCACCTACGAGGTGGGCTCGCTTAATAAATAATCTTGCTCTTCTGTTCCAGGCTTAACAACCTTACATTCTTAACTTAAAACTCTATCAACTCAGCTCTAAGGCTTTCAACATGACTCTTAAAATCTGTGAGTAGCTTGACAGGAACTGATTTTCCCCTTGGAAGAGCTATCTTTAATGGATTAACGAATTTACTGTAACGCTTGATGCTGTAATGTAAATGGGGGCCGGTGGAAAGCCCCGTGCTGCCAACATACCCTATAATCTCACCTTGGCTGACCTTTTTCCCTTTTCTTATTCCCTTTTTTATCCTTGAGAGATGTCCATAGTATGTCTCATAGCCATTAGGATGTTTGATT
>JAZFSN010000017.1:0-2506 GCA_036446195.1 Thermodesulfovibrionia bacterium
AACAACATAGCTGTTACTCAGTTTAAACCCTCTCCACATATAGTTGCTCATTATATCAACAGAGGCACTGCCTGATACTTCGGTTTCTTCTGCATAAAGGCTGCTTATTGAAACTCCAAGCATTAATACTATTGAAAGAATCAAAATACTTAAATTTCTCATTTTTACTTTCCTCCTGGTCATAGACCAAATATTTTTTTTACAGGTCTAACGCCTGCTGATACATTTTTAAGATTCCTTCCAGCTACTGATTACTATCTACTTACTGCCACCTCTTGTATCCTTCATCCCCTCCTTTCTTAATACCGTATTTTAAAATTTTATACCCGATCATCCGCTCAGTGATGCCAAGCTTTTTTGCTGCCCTAATCTTAATCCAGCTACATTCCCGAAGGGCCTTAATTATTTCGTCTTTTTCTATCTCTTTTATCTTATTTTTTAAATTCATTCCGTCCCGTTAGGTCTGTCTGCCCTGCCTCTACCGTCGGTAGACAGGTACCGGCAGGCAGGCGATAGGCAAGTTCAATGAGATAAACACATCTTATATGGCATATATGCTAAAACCATGCCAGATTGTAACCCATTGATTTATTTGATTTTTATATCCTAACCCATCCTACAGAATTGTAATGCCATACAATTTTGTAGGAAAAATGTAACCATTCAGTGACGGGTGGCACAGAAGAGGGATTCTCGAAGCGAGTCTCCGACCCTTGAGGGTCGAAGACTCGCCGAGGAGAGGGAGGGATGGGTGGGAGGGTATTATAAATTAATGCGTTTATCAATAGTTAAAGGACATACGCTACTGCTCCTTGCTCTGGAGCTCTTTAATTTGATTCATCAGAAAAATATCAAGCACAGGGTTACCGGCGCTATTGCCAGCGTTTTTGCCAATAATCGTATGGGGCACTTTAATATCCTTTAATGCGTTTGCAACGCCGATGAGTGTTTCTTTTCTCATCTGAAGTCTCAGGGCAAGAGAATTATCGGCTTTAGCCAGCGCTGAGCGCCCTTGCGCCTCTTTCATGGATGCAATCTTTTCCCCTTCCGCCTCTTCTATTCGCGTTTTTTTCTCAAGGTCCGCTTGAAAAAGCCTTATTTTTGCAACCTCCCTTTCCTTTTCAGCCTGTATCAGAGCTATATGTTTCTCCGATTCTGCTTTTATCTTTGCCACTTCTTTTTCCATCTCTGCCCTGATTTTAGCTGCAAGTTTCTTGTGTTCTTCCTGCGCCTTTGTCACTGCCAATAATTTCATCTCTTCGGCTTGCGCGGTAAGAGTTTCCTGTTTCAGTTTTTCTGCAGCGAGGACTGCATTATTCCGCTGTTGTTCCAATAGTCTGTGTTCATCAAGTTTAGTCTGAGTTTGCGCGTCGTATTCAATCAATTTCAATGTGAAGTTGTTTATACCGATTCCAAATTTGCTTGTCAAACCAGGCAACCGTTTAATCTGGTTATCTTCTGTCACAGGAGACATCACAATGTTTCCGCTCACAATATTCTTTTCATATGCAATAAGTCCATTTTGCAGGGAATCAAATACATCCCTGATAAACCTGCCTCTTTCTCTGACGCTTTCACCACTTTTATATGAAGAAGCAATAAGCGTTAGAACAGTATTGATATTAGCTTTTATCATTTTTTTCAAGATATCTTCGCTGCGAACTACTTTAACGATTTGTTTCATCTTTCCTTCATCATCAGGCAGGGAATACCTCACAACTCCGTTAATGGCTCCTGCCCCATTATCCTTGAAAATGACGTTGATTGCATCTTCAGTCTTTACCCTCTTTTTTTTGTGTTCTTTATATTTATCCACAAAACTGACTATATCGGAAATCTGAAATTCAGTTACTTTGCTAAACGGACCTTTCCAATATAACCCAGGCGTTTTAATGATTTTCAATTCTCCGCTCGGCCATTTTTGTAAAATATGATAATAACCTGCGGTGTTATTCCCGAATACCCACATAACAAGAAAAACAATCAGGATTACCCCCAATACCTGCATAAAAATTTTGCGCTTACTATTCATCTTATTAGTAATTTTTTGTTCTTGTTCCATTTTAAATCTCCTTTATAAATTATTTAATTATTGAATCCTGTAAAAGCAATGTCCTGCAGTATCTTATCGTAGACTCGAAAACATGAATTTCATTACATCAATCCGTCATTCCGCACTTGATGCGGAATCCAGGGTTTTGACATTTCTGGATTCCCGCTGGAGTTTACCCCGTACTCCGATACGGGGCGGGAATGACAATAACGGACATTATTTATGCAATTATTAATAGTTGCTCACCTCTACTACACAACGAAACCCCAAATCCTCCAAAGATCTGTTTGGAGGAATTCTCTCTCTGGCGGAAACCCTCAGTTCATCTTTCCTGCTTTTCCATGACCCCCCTCGAACAACCTTCAAATGGTTGTTAATGTTTGGCAATGGATCAGATTCTTCTTTTTCCAGATATAACTCATATCCATCAGCAGTCCATTCCCTGACGTTTCC
>JAZFSN010000018.1:0-9154 GCA_036446195.1 Thermodesulfovibrionia bacterium
AACGTATATCCTTTACAATGTTGACGCATGCTGCAAGACGTGCCTCTACGAGTGCTCGTGCAATTTTAGCTGCTTCTTCCTCTTTAGGTGTGGTGATAAGGACTACTATTTCTTCCGTACTATTCATGTAATTTTATTATCCGTTTCCGCCTCGGCGGATTCGCTAAGGCGAAATATATTAATCGTTACCTGCCTGCCGGCAGGCAGGTTTACAGCAACCAAATAACAGTTTTTTTACATAATAATTATACCACAGTTACCTGTCTGTTAGTTTACCCCGTTAGAATGGTAAAGATCTTCTAACGGAGTTTACCGTCTTTGAGCAGGAGTTCTCTCCTGCCATTTTTATGAATTAATGTCATTGTTGGTTTAAAGAATACAAAGTCCTGATGAAACGGGGTTGTTACCTTACCTCCAAAGGAGCTGTTGTCTCCAAGTGCGATATGAATTGTCCCCAATATTTTCTCAGATTCAAGAATATTATCAGGCCTTGAGGCTTTATCATTTGTCCCTATACCCAGTTCTGCAATATTTGCATTTTCTGCCCTTTCTAAAAGTTTAGTTTTTAGATAATCAGCGTATTTCTCTTTGCCCCTTATTTTTTGTACCATGCCATTTTTAACATAAAGAGTTATTGGCATTTTCAGTTTGCGAGTAGGTGCCCATTCAAGAACAAGACGGCCATTTGCTGTTCCTTCAAGTGGTGCCAAATACACCTCTCCTGCCGGCAGGTTACCTGAGGATCCCGGTGTTGTAATAATTCCCGTATCTTCCTTTGCTTTCCGTCCTTTTTTGGAAAAGAAAAGAGATGTCCCAGCCGGGGTTTTTATCTCTATGTTCTCACTTTTGTTTATCCTTTTGGCTATTTTTTTTGTTCTTCTGGCAATATTTTTCCAATTAACTTTCATTGCTCCTTTAAGCATTGATTTGTCAAAAAGTGGCATACTGGCATATCGGGTACCGCAAATTCCAGTAAGGAGGTCTTTAAACCTTGTGTGTGTTGTTGAGTAGTAAGAAAGGGCTATTACTACGTTAACCGCTTGCTTTCTGACTTTTTTTACTATCTTTTCTATCTCTTTTAACTGTTCTGGGTCTGCTTTTTTTATTAATAATGGTTTTAAGAGTTTTTTTGACTTAAGTGTACTTACAATTTTTTTCCCAAATGCAGTTACCCATAGCGATTCTGGCGGTTCAGCACCGTGACTGCCTGTTGGTTTGTACTCTACATAAAGTATTTTTTTTGTGTGCTCTTTTCCTTTATCTGCAATAAGTTTTGCAATTTTTTTTAAATTTTTATCAAAATCATCTGTAAAGACAAGAACCTTTTCGTTTTTCCTGATTTTAAGGTTTACTTTATAAATGTCTGCTATTATTTTTAAGTGTGTGTTTTTTTTCATTTTCAGGATTAATTTTGAATATAGTTAGAAACCTGTTTATTGTCAACAAATTCTTTTTATCTTATTCTTTTATTATTTATATATATACTTATAATAGTAGGAAACAGTTAAAGTGTATATGTTAATTGAATAGTAAAAGCAGGGAATAATAAATAAAAATATATTGTGAATATATTGTCAGGGACACTGCATACTATCTTGACAAACAGCAACTGAAATGATACGCTTCTAATCAGGTAATACCTTTATTTAAAAAAGATTTTTACTTCCTGCTTAAAACTATCTTTATACAAAAAACTTAGATTTATATCCAATGAATAACAAAAAAATGTTTAAAAAATATCTCTTAGCTCCAGGACCTACACCTGTTCCTCCTGAAATATTAGCAGCTATGTCAATGCCGGTTATACACCATAGATCCACAGATTTTATACCGGTGCTTGAATCTGTAAGAAAAGGGCTTAAGTGGTTGTATCAGACAGGGAATGATATATTAATCCTTTGTTGTACAGGCACAGGTGGTATGGTAGGCTCTGTGAATAACTTTTTTAGTTCTGGGGATAAAGTGTTAGTAATTAATGGTGGTAAATTTGGTGAGCGATGGACAGAGATATGCCGGGCATACGGACTTCAGGTGAAGGAAATAGAAGTTAAATGGGGATACACAGTAAAACCTGAAATGGTAAAAGATACCCTTGATAAAGATCCAGAAATCAAAGGGGTTTTTGTTCAGGCAACAGAAACCTCTACAGGGGTATATCATGATATTAAGGCCCTGGGTAACGTAGTGAATAAAAGAGATAACACCCTTTTTATAGTTGACGCAATCTCTGCGCTGGCAGCCCATGACCTCAGGACAGATGAATGGGATATTGATATCATGGTTGGAGGCTCACAAAAAGGATTAATGCTTCCACCAGGACTTTCTTTTGTGAGTGTTAGTGAAAAGGCATGGAATAAGTCGGAAAAGGCCAGGTTACCAAGGTTCTATTTCAACTTTAAAAAAGAAAGGGAGGCACAGGCGAAAAACCAGACGCATTTTACTTCTGCTGTAACGCTTATAATAGGACTTAACGAGAGCCTTAATATGATGCAGAAAGAAGGACTTGGCAATATGTTTAAAAGGCACGAAAAACTTGCCAGTGCTACGAGACAGGCAATAACAGCTTTGGGGCTGGAGCTTTATTCAAAAGAATCACCTTCAAACAGTGTTACAGCAATACTTGCACCAGAGGGATTAGACGGGCAGGAGATATACAAAAATCTCAGAGACAGATACGGCATAACTGCTGCAGGAGGCCAGGGCAAGGCAAGGGGTAAAATTTTTAGAATAGCCCACTTAGGCTATACAGATACCTTTGATATTATAATTGCAGCTGCGGGCATTGAAATGGTACTGGCCGGTATGGGATATCCCGTAAAACCAGGTATTGGCGTTGCTGCTGCTGAAAAAATTCTAATGAAATAACTTAAACAAGGAATATCCATTTTAAAATACAAAAGAGGGATAAAAAATTTTGTATATCCTGTTATCTAATCTAAAAGCTCATTAGAGGCATTAAATGCAGATGAAGATTCTTGTAAGCGATAACTTATCCAAAAAGGGCATAAATATCCTTAAAAAGGCTGGTCTTGAGGTAGATGTAAAGATAGGCCTCAGCGAAGATGAACTTAAGAGGGAAATAAAACAATATGATGCCCTTATTGTAAGAAGCGCCACAAAAGTAACAGCTGATATTATAGAGTCTGCTGACAAGCTGAAGGCGATAGGAAGGGCTGGCTCGGGACTTGATAATATTGACAAAATTGCCGCTACTAAAAAAGGCATAGTGGTTATGAACACTCCTGGAGGCAATACAATAACCACTGCTGAACATACAATAGCATTACTCCTTTCAATGGCAAGGCAGATACCGCAGGCAACAGCCTCAATGAAACAGGGAAAATGGGAAAAAAAGAAGCTGACAGGCGTTGAGTTATACAACAAAATTCTTGGAATTATAGGGCTTGGCAATATCGGTACGCACGTTGCAAAGATGGCACAGGGCATGGGAATGAATGTTGTAACCTATGATCCTTTTCTAAATAAAGAAAAGGCAAAGGAGTTAGGGGTTAAGACTATAGAGTTCAATGACTTGATAAAACAGGCGGATTTTATTACAGTTCATACCCCGCTGACCAATGAGACAAAGGCGCTGATAAATAAAGAGAGCATAGCAATGATGAAACAAGGGGTCAGGCTGATAAACTCCGCGCGCGGCGGCATTATAGATGAAAAGGCACTTTGTGAGGCGCTAAAATCAGGCAAAGTCGCGGCTGCGGCGCTTGATGTCTTTGAAAAAGAACCTCCGGTAGAATGCCCGTTTCTCGAGTTTGATAATGTAGTTTTAACGCCCCATCTGGGTGCAGCAACAGAAGAGGCACAGGAAAATGTGGCAATAGCGGTTGCTGAGCAGGTTGCTGACTATCTTTTGAACGGGACAATAAAAAATGCAGTTAATTTCCCTTCTGTGTCAGCAGATGTACTACCGGGCCTCCAGCCGTATATAAATCTTGCGGAAAGGCTTGGCAGTTTTCTATCGCAGAATTTTGACGGCGGCATAAATGAAGCTGTTATTGAATTCAGAGGCGGAGTTGCAGAGCTTGTTCTTGAGCCGGTAACGGTAGCAGCATTGAAAGGCATTCTGACACCAATACTTCAGGAGACAGTGAATTTTATTAATGCCCCGTTGATTGCAAAAGAAAGGGGCATTCAGGTTAAAGAGATTACTACATCTGATGCAGGGGACTATCACAGCATGCTGGTTATCAAGATAAAGGCGGGCTCCCGGGAAAGCAGGGTTGCCGGAGTACTGCACGGCAAAAAAGAGCCGCGCATAATAGCAATAGACGGCTTTACAGTAGAGGTTGTTCCTGAAGGCAATATGCTTGTGATTGCAAATAAGGACAAGCCCGGAGTAATAGGCAGTATAGGCACATTGCTTGGAAAGAATAAAATAAATATTGCAAGGATGCAGTTTGGAAGGGAAAAACTGGGAGGCAGGGCTATATCGGTTGTGAGCGTTGATATCCCTGTGACAAAGGAGATTATATCCGGAATAAAGAAACTTCCCAATGTGCTTTCAGTAAAGCAGATAAGTATGTCTTGATAAAACTGCAGAATTACAATAACCAGATCCCGGTTACCCAATATTAAGATTAATAAAAAAAATTGCTACTTGTTGTTATTGTAAATACCAAAAATTCGGGAGTTGAGTAATGGCTAATATTGTTGTTGTAGGCGCCCAGTGGGGCGATGAAGGAAAAGGAAAAATTGTTGATCTTCTTACTGAGCATTCAGCGGTCATAGCAAGGTATCAGGGAGGTCACAACGCTGGTCACACAGTAGTTATAAAAAACAGGAAATTCATTCTGCATCTCATCCCGTCAGGAATACTGCATAAAGGCAAAACCTGCATTGTAGGCAATGGTGTTGTAATTGACCCGGGTGCGCTCATTGAAGAAATCAAAGGACTTAAGCGCAGGGGAATTTCCATAGGCAGGAACCTTTTTATAAGCGATAATGCCCATGTCATTATGCCTTATCACGTTGCACTTGAGAATGCAAGCGAGAAGGCCAGGGGCTCGAGACAGATAGGCACAACAAAGAGGGGCATTGGCCCGGCATATGTTGATAAAATGTCGAGGTCAGGCATAAGGGTAGGGGATTTAATAGATGGAAGGGCTTTTAAGGAAAAATTAAAGTCAAATCTCTCGTATGCTAACTATCTTCTTGAGAATCTGTATAAAATAAAGAGAATAAGCATTGGCAAGGTCTATGCTGAATATATGAAATATGCCGAGTACCTTGCCCCTTTTGTCACAGATACAGGTGTGCTCATAAACAGATTCATCGATAGAGGCAAAAGCATCCTTTTTGAGGGTGCCCAGGGCACACTACTTGACGTTGACCACGGGACTTACCCATTTGTTACGTCATCAAATGCTTCTGCAGGTGGTGTGTGCACAGGACTTGGAGTGTCTCCCGACAAAATAGACGGAGTTTTAGGGGTAGTTAAGGCATATACAACACGGGTTGGCGGCGGACCGTTTCCGACTGAATTAAAAGACGGGCTCGGCAAGCTTCTGCGCTTAAGGGGCGGTGAATACGGAGCGACTACAGGAAGGCCTAGAAGATGCGGCTGGCTGGATGCGGTTGGGTTGAGGCATGCGATGAGGATAAACGGGTTCAGCGGAATCGCACTGACAAAGCTTGATGTGCTTGATGGGCTCGAAAAGATAAAAGTATGTGTCGCCTACAGATATGAAGACCCGTATAAAGAATGCAGCTGCAGTAAAAAAGGATTGAGCTGCAGGTTTACTGATATACCGCACAATATCAGAATCGTGCAGGAATGCAGGCCGGTTTATAAGGAATTTGACGGCTGGAACAAGAGTACGCAGGGAATAAAAAAACTGAAAGAGCTTCCCCGGCAGGCAAGAGCGTATATCGATTATATTGAGGACCTGCTTAATGTAAAGGTGGATTTAATCTCTACAGGAGAGAAGAGAGACGAGGTTATTGTTTTAAGAAACCCATTTAAAGGCAATAAAAAAGGCAGATAGTGCTCACCCTTCTTTGTTTTCACAAAGAAAACAGGGCGACGTGGTCAGGAGAATAGTATTTAAATCCTTTTTATTCCCAAAATAAACAGGATGTGCCCTTTCCGGAATACTCTGACATACCTTTACGATTTCATTTTTTTATAATCTGTTAATCTTTCTTTTGCTTAACTCTTTTTGTTACACTAATCATTGCCTGAAAGAGTTTTTAGTTGTTTTTTTTAGTCTGCACCCCCTCCCTAACCCTCCCCCCTTGAGGGGGAGGGATGGGTGGGGGGTATTATGAATTAATGCGTTTGTGTTAATAACCAGTAACGAATAACGGTTTTAAAATTTTTGGGCCGCTAGCTCAGTTGGCAGAGCACCGCCCTTTTAAGGCGGGTGTGCTGGGTTCGAGCCCCAGGCGGCTCACCATTTAGCTGATTTCGGATTTGCGATTTCGGATTTCGGACATAGGGTTCCGTGAGGATAACGTCCCTTTTCGGGATTTTTTATTCCGCAATCTGCATTCTGCAATCCACAATTTATTTTTGTCCCCATCGTCTAGTCTGGCCTAGGACACCGCCCTTTCAAGGCGGTAACATGGGTTCAAATCCCATTGGGGACGCCAATGAATTTTACAAGGGACTGTAAAACTGAGGAGTTCATTGTTTTTTGCCCTTAATAAATGGAGGCCTCCTTAAACTCCTCAACCTTTGTGGATTTTTGTTCAGCACTCCATAAATCTAATTTTGCCTGCATGTATAACCAGCTTTCAGGTGTAGTCCTTGTTGCCTTACTGATTCGAACTGCCATTCCCGGACTTAGAGAGGATTTACAGTTCAGTAATTCTGATAAGGTCTTTCGAGTTACTCCTAAACGCTTAGCTGCGTCCGTTACAGTTAAGCCAAGAGGCTTTATAACATCTTCTCGTAAGACCTCTCCAGGATGGGTTGGTTTTCTGTGTCCAATCATTTTAAACTCTCCTTTTAATTTTTTTAATGATAATCACAGTAATTAACATCTATCGCATCCGTTCCGTCAAACCGAAAAGTGACTCGCCAACTACCACTAACCCGGACTGACCAACTGCCCCTTTCTTTTCCTTTAAGCTCATGCAACTTGTCATGAATGGTTAGAATTTATTCAATTATTCTAATTGGTAAATGTTTTGCATAATTTACAAAATCATTGTCAGTCGTGAAGATAATTAAATTTTCCATATATGCAACAGAACAAATTAAAAAGTCTGTAGTTGAACCTTGAATGCCTTTGTTTCGACATATATTGCTGAATTCGGCTGCTTTTTCAAAATGTTTTGTTTTAAGGGGGATATCTTCGAAAGAAGAGAGAGTTTCTTTTAGTTTGTTGAATTGTTGTGTTTTTGAGACTCCGGAGAGTAGTTCTTGTCTTATATGTCCAATCATGACGATTCTACCGTCGTAAATAAAATCTTTTAATTTTTTTGAAAGCTCAATGCCGGGTTTTTTATGTCTGAGAACTTGAGACCAGATACATGTATCAGGAAGTATTTTCATCTTTTTCGTGCTTTTTTATAATTATAATTCCGGTCAAAATCAATCGTACCAAAAAGATTAACAACTTCCCTCTGTTTTTTAATTGCAATATATTCTTTTAGCGCTTCTGTCACCGCTTCCTTTTTGGTCTTGTGATGCCCAATCTTTTGTGCCTGAATAATCAATTTGTCATCTAAAGCAAGATTTGTAGCCATAATAACCTCCTTTTACACAAATAATAACACATTATTATGTGTAAATCAAAAAATCAACTTCCACCTACGAGGTGGGATTTGATCTTCCCCCGGTAAAGCGGACACACCGAAAGGTTAGGTACAATATAACCTCAGGAGGTGTGAAATGCAAGACAGGAAAGGATATAGGAAGTACGACAGGCAGTTTAAGGAAGAAGCGGTCAGATTTGTAACAGAAGGCAAGAGGCCGGTAGCAGAAGTAGCCCGGAGCCTTGGGATTCATGAGAATCTGTTACACACATGGAAACGGAAATATAAAGAAGACCCTGCAGGCGGTTTTCCCGGAAAGGGGCATCTAAAACCTCAGGATGAAGAATTCAAGAGGCTGCAGAAAGAAAACGCCAATCTCAAGGAGGATAAGGAAATCCTAAAAAAAGCGTTGGCCATCTTCTCAAAACACCCCAAATGAAATACTGGTTTATGGACCAGTATCGCTCCTGCCATGGGGTGCAGAAGATGTGCCGAGTCATAGTAGCATCAAGGAGTGGGTATTACAGATGGAGGAAACAGCCCAGGAGCAAGAGGCAGAAGGAAGATGAGAGGATACTCATGGAGATAAAGGAATCGCATAAGAACAGCCGCGGAACATACGGCAGTCCCAGGATTACCAAAGATCTGTGGGCAAATGGAATAAAGTGCGGTGAAAACCGGGTAGCCCGCCTGATGAAGATACATAGGCTTGCAGGGAAGGCAAAAAAGAAGTTCAGGGCTACAACGAATTCAAAGCATGATCTGCCGGTTGCTGATAATCATCTAAATCAGAACTTTACAGCAGAGAAGCCCAATACAGTATGGGTCTCAGATATTACTTATATCTGGACATTAGAAGGCTGGCTGTATCTTGTAGTAATATTGGATCTCTTTTCCCGGCAGGTAGTAGGCTGGGCTATGAGTGACCGTCTGACATCAGGGTTTGTTATAAAAGCCTTATATCAGGCAATTGGAAGACGCAGGCCGGCGTCAGGATGTACATTTCATTCTGATAGAGGGGTACAGTATGCAAGCGCTGATTTTCAAACTGTACTGAAGGCCCACGGTTTTATCCAGAGCATGAGCAGGAAGGGCAATTGTTATGATAACGCAATTGCTGAAAGTTTTTTCCATACGTTAAAAATAGAGCATGTGTATGAGTATCGGTATGAAACGCGGACGGAGGCTATTCAAAGTAATTTCGAATATATTGAAATGTTTTATAATCGTCAAAGGAGGCATTCAGCCCTGGGATACCAGTCGCCAGTATCATTTGAGCTGAAGGCTATGGCAGCCTAACTTAACTATGTGTCCATGAAAACAGGGGAAGATCAGAATCACTCAATTTAAGTTAAAGATAATCCAGTATCTTATAAAAATTAACAGCGCGACAATTAGGAGGATATTTTGCAAGCGATTATTCTGGCGGCCGGAA